>CAZRSI010000079.1:0-11373 GCA_964602575.1 uncultured Anaerolineae bacterium | reverse complement strand
AACGTCAGATCCAGCGATTTAGCTGCGGATTTGGCAATGCCGACGAGGGGTGCGGAGCTAAGACCTGCCCTGAGCGGAGCCGAAGAGTCCCGCGGTTTCTTCCGCTTTGCAGGTAACTCCTTCGTTTAATCCCCAATTCGTTGTAGTATTTTCGGCGACAAAGCAGACCTCCAGGACCCGCTTGCTGGCCACCTCGCTCAGCAGCCGCAGCTTGCGCTCGCCGGGCACCAGGTAGCCGTAGTGGACATCGTCGGTCGAGGTGCATGTGTGGGCCTGATACTGAGCTGAGATCGCGTTCCAACTGCGACGGTTCAGCTCGATGGTCTTGTGATCAGTCATAGCTGGTCACTTCCCGCCGACAAAGGCCATCATCTCGGCCATGGAGCATGTAGCCACGGCCATCACCCGATCGGCTCCGCCGTAGTAGACGTAGAGCTCATCGTTTACCACGATCGCACCGCAACTGAAGACCACGTGGGGCACGTCGCCCCTGTGCTCCCATGTCTCCTGGGGTTCGAGGATGAAGCCCGCTGGCCGGGCCAGCACCACCGAAGGGTCGGCCAGGTCCAATAGGGCAGCGCTCAGTCGGTAGACGCCATGGGCGTCCACGCCATGGTAGATTAGAAGCCAACCCTGCTCCGTCTTGATGGGAGGGCCGGCGGCCCCGATTTTCCAATGCTCCCAGGTTCCCCGTCGGGGCCGCATGATGATCTGGTGATCAGTCCAGTGAACCAGGTCGTGCGAGTAAGCCAACCAGATGTTAGGCGGTCGTCGATGGAGCATGGCGTAGCGTTCGCCGATTTTCTCCGGGAAGAGGACATGATCCTTGTTATTTTCGCCCGGCAACACCACTCCCATCCGCTCCCAGGTGATGAAATTCTGGCTTCGGGCCAGGGAGGCGCGAGTGCCATGGGGGGAGTAGCCGGTGTAGGTCATGTAGAACGTGTCTCCTATCCTGGTAACGCGGGGGTCTTCCACCCCTCTGGTCTCGAACTCGGTGGCCGGGCTGAGCACCGGCCGGTCCAGCCGTGCCCAGTGGAAGCCGTCTTCGCTGACGGCATAGCCGATGTGGGAGACATAATCCAGTCCTTGGGCGCGGTAGAGCATGTGGAATAGGCCCCTGTGGTGCACGATGGCTGCGTTGAACACGTTGAGTGCCTCCCAGGGGTGCAAGGGGTTTGGCTTAAGGATGGGGTTGCCGGGATATCGTCTGAGAAGTTCCATTTAACCTCCTGTGATCTCTATGTTGCTCGCCATTTTGCTGGAAGAGGGCAGCGAGAGTCGTCAGATTTTACCCTAATCCACCTTCCTTGTCAAAGAAAACGGCGCAGCGGTGGGAAGCCCGCTGTGCCGTTGGCAAGGCCCCAAGAGCGATTTCATCAGGACGCTAGTCTTTTTCCTCCTCACTTGGAGGCTCTCTACGGGGAAGGCGGGCCTGCCGGCGCACGTCCCACACCACCAACGCCAGGAAGATAGAACTCAGCACAAAGGCGATCACATCCACCACGAACTCCGCCGAACCTATGGGCAGGAAGGGCAAAGGGAGGAGAGAGAGGGTGACAAGAAGCACACCTAAAGTGAACGCAATCTTGCCTACAGTAGGTGCCATTCCGGTATCCTCTTCGCCAAATGACAGGCGATGAAACGGTCATCGAAACGATCATCCATTGGCCTGAGACGAGGGACTTCCTGGCTGCAGATCTCCTCAGCGTAGGGGCAGCGGGGGTGGAAACGGCAACCGCTGGGTGGCTTAGTCGGATCAGGCATCTCTGGGCTGCGCAGAGGGAGTGGTTTACGGGAGCGAGCCAGCTTTGGATCAGGGACAGGCACAGCGGAGAGGAGAACCTGGAGATAAGGATGACGTGGATGCTCCAGAACTTTTCCCAGGGGGCCATATTCTACCAGTGAGCCCAGGTACATCACGGCCAGGCGGCCGGCGTGAGCCAGGTAGCGGGCAGTAGAGAGATCATGAGTGATGTATAGAAGTGCGATCCTCATTTGCTGGTTCATTTGCGCCATCAAGTCGAGGAGGGAGAGGCGAAGTGAGACATCTACCATCGAGACCGGCTCGTCGGCGACGATAAGCTGGGGTTGTACGGTCATCGCCCGGGCCAGCACAACGCGCTGCCGCTGGCCTCCGCTGAGCTGGTGAGGATATTTATCCAGAAACTGATCGGGAGGAGTCAGCCCCATCTGCTCCAACAGCTCAGCGACCTGGCGTCGGGCTTCTCTCCGCCCCCGGGCCAACCCATGGCGTTGAAGCGGCGCGGAGATGGTCTGGAAGATGGTGCGCATGGGGTTCAGAGCAGCGAAAGAATCCTGGTGCACCATCTGCACACTGCGACGATATTCCCGAAACTGTTCCCTATTCAGGGTACTCAGATTCTGGCCCCGATAGAGGACTGCTCCTTCGGTGGGGCGCAGGAGACCGGCGACGAGACGGCCAAGAGTCGTCTTACCACACCCGGATTCCCCAACTAGGGCTACCAGGTTACCCTCGTTCAGCTCCATTGAGACGTGGACAACGGCCTGGACGCCCGGACGGCGACGCAGGGCGGAACCGCTTTTGAAGGTAATACTTACGTTCTGCAGTTCGATGAGCGGCTCAGTCATGGTCTACCTCTTCGAGGTAAGGACGCGGTCAGGCATCAAGATGCTGCACGAGATGCGTCCCGGCGAAATGGGCAGTTTGATCGTCTCCACGCCCGTCCTTCCTCGCTATGAGATCGGCGACCTGATTCGCGCCTTCCGCCCGCCCTATTTCCGCTGCATTGGCCGCGACCGTTGGTGGACGCCGCTGCGCTATGTCTGGGATGAGTTTACGACGTTCAACCTGGGCCGGTTGTAAGGGGCAACAATGTGTAGTGCACTTTCGAAGTGTGTTGCACCTGGGTCTATCAAAGTCTCAAGAGCTCTGCACAAAGCGGCTCAGCAGAATGCTCACGCCGATGGCGATCAGGACCAGTGCTCCCACCACATCCCATCTGGTCAGTTCCCCCAGCCCGATGCCCACCAGGATGAACCCGAAAATGATGCTGCCGGTCACCGGCTTCCGATAGGCGGGCACCAGCAGGCGGACGACAACCCCCAGGAGCACGATTACCCCAGCCCCAAGAAAGATGATGGGCCATGCTTCCCAGCCGATACCAAAGAGGTTCAAGTTAACCGCAATCAGCACCAGTCCGGCCCAGATGAGAATAAAAGCCCACAGGGCGGCACTGACGGGGTCCCGGCGCCATTTCTCTTCCCAACTCTCCTCTTTGCCTTTTTCCTCCTTTTCTTCCCTTTCGTTGCGTGGTCGTTCAGACATGATTGCCTCCTTAGGAAGTATTCAAGGGCTGATTTTCCTTCGGTCGCCACCCACCCGTGGCTGATGCTATAAGGTCTTACTGCTGGAACAACTTGATGGCTCCGCCTATGATCGAGCCCTCACCCATGTCCTTCCCACCTGCTTTGGGCGCGAATTCTAGGATACGGTCGGCCAGGCGCGAGAAGGGCAGCGATTGCAGCCAGACGCGACCGATGCCCTGCAGGGTCGCCAGGAATAGCCCCTCACCACCGAAGATCATGGACTTCAGGTTGCCTGCCATCTGGATGTCGTAGTTGATGGTGTTCTCGAAGGCAACAATGCAGCCGGTATCCACCATGATCTTCTCGTTGTTAAGGTATTTCTCCACAATGGTGCCGCCGGCATGGACGAAAACCATACCATCGCCCCGGAGCCTTTGAAGGATGAAGCCCTCGCCACCGAAGAGCCCTGCTCCCAACTTCTTGTTGAAGGCAATGCTCAACTCAGTGCCCATGGCGGCGCAAAGGAAAGAATCCTTCTGGCAGATCAGTTCCCCGTTTGTCTGATCCAGGTCAATGGCGATGATCTTGCCCGGATAGGGCGCTCCAAAGGCCACGTGTCTCTTGCCCTGAGGCGAGACGTTGGTGAAGTGAGTTATGAACAGTGACTCGCCAGTGATGGCCCGCTTCCCCGCGCTCACCAGCTTGTCTAGGAGGCCGGCCTTCGGCTTGGAGCCATCTCCCATTTTAGGCTCAAAGGCGATGCCGTCCTCCATGTACATCATCATCCCGGCCTCTGCGATCACCGTCTCGCCGGGGTCCAGTTCGATCTCCACGAACTGGAGGTCGTCGCCGAAAATCCTGTAGTCAACCTCGTGTGCTTTCATGATTATCCTCCTGTGTGTTTTCAAATTGTTGGGCGGCAAAACCGCTGCCCAACAGAATATTACCCTAGTTCTTGTAGACCCATTCTTCGAACAGCGCGGTCAGGTCGCACTGGCAATGCTGTTCAGCCAGTTGCCTGAATTCATCGCTCGTGCCGATGTCCCATTTGTTCGATTGATAGTAATGGCACAGGAACTCGTCAAACGTTTCCTGTCCCATCTTCTCAGCCAGCGTGGCGATGAAAAGCGGGCCGCGGCCGTAGACGATAGCGCCGTATTCGCTGCCCTTGTACGCTCGTACGGGTAGTCCGATGGGAATATTGGCCCGCTCAACGCGATCCCAGCGATTTTCCCAGGACCTGCGGTACTGCTGCGCGGCCCTCTCTCCGTGTACATCTTCGTAGTAGAGGCCAGTAAGATACTGCACGAGGGCCTCATCGAGCCAGGGTTCGTCCACCTGATCATTGCCGACGACGTTGTAGAACCACTGGTGGGCTACTTCATGGGCTACCGTGCTTTCCAGAATGCTCTTGGCTCGTGTGTCTCCGATTTCTGCGTTTGGGTCATAAAGGTTAAGAGCTATGGCCACTACGCCGGGATACTCCATGCCCAGCGCTTGCATAGGCGTGCTCACGACGTCCAGTTCAGTGTACGGATAGACGTCCAGCCGTTCGCTGTAGCTTCTCAGTGCGTCTGCCGCAAACTGCAGGGCCAGTTTGGCCCCGCCCACCCGCTCTGCGAAAGCGTAACTGTTGACTATCGTCTCGCCCACTGTCTCGCTGACTACGGTGTAGTTTTCGCTGGCGGCCAGGTAGAAATCGCGGGCGGGGCCGGCGGCGAAGGTCAGAACCTGGTGGTCTGCCTTGGACTCACTACTGACCTGGATGCCCGCCGCAACAACTGTCACGTAGGCCGGCGCGGTCACACGCACCAGGTAGAAGCTGGTGTCGTAGTAAGTTACGTCGCCGCCAGGAGAGGGGATCTCCACGTTCCAACCTTCGTCATCGTAGACCGGGATGGCCGGGTAGAACTCGTCCAATGCCAATACATCATCGAAGTAGCCAAACAAGCCATATCGGGCTGTCATCTCCTGAGCCACTTCTACCTCGAAGTCCATCTGGAAGTTCACCTGTTCGCCAGGCTGCAGGGCCACTGGCAGCGGTACGCGGAGTGCGCTATCCTGGAGTTCGTAGATGGGTTCTACATCCTGGCCGTCCACTTGCAGTGCGGAGACAGACGCCGCGCCGCCGGCGATGTTGGGAAACAGGCGGAAGTAGACCTCGTTGAGAGGTTCGTCCTCTTGATTGGTGTAGCGGACCTCCTCGTGGCCTTCCAAGTGGAGAAGGTCATCGGATATCTCGAGGTCAATGTGATACATGCTAGCGTCAGATAGTTGGTCCAGTACCTTCTGTTCCGCCTCGATCAGCCCTGAGCGGAAGATGGCACGTTCGTTCCAGGCTGTCTCAACAGGTGAGGGTGTCGGTGACACGAGCGTGGCTGTGGGTTTGGCTTTCCCACAACCAGCCATCACCACTAAAACGATCATCAGTGTGGCAATTGCTTTGTAGCGGGCAGGCATATTGATACCCCTTCCTTTAAGATTAGCGAGGGCTTCAGTACGGGATTTGGGCGACCATTTCACATCTGTAATACCCGGAGAGCCGGAGAAATGTTCAATTTCTTGCTTTTCTCCGCGTCGCTTTTCACCATCTAGCTGTGCCTGTGCTCTTCCTCCCGCCTCGCTCGTTCCATCACGTCTAACGTCTCTCGACAGGTCACGTGGACGATATAAGGGGAGCAGCTCAAGGAACGTAGACATGCCTTCGCGCCCATAAGAAAAACACATTCATGTTATACACCATTACCTTCAAAATCGCAACTCTTGCCCAGCTTGGCTTAATTGAGGCGAGGAGGCCGATTCCAGGGAAAGGGAAGCCCCGCGGCCAGTCCCTAGTCTTGACAGACATCTCCTCCTGTGCTATATTTAGCATGCCTTATCGGAGGCGCTGGGTTGCTTTGTGGAGTTCGACGCCTCCTGTCGTCACGGGTGCGAAATCGCTCCATAACCGGCGCAAACCAATGGAGGTTAAGCGCGATGGCAGAAAGGTTGCTGCTTCTTGGCGATGAAGCCGTTGCTCTGGCTGCGGTGCATGCGGGGATAAGCGGTGCCTACTCGTATCCAGGGACCCCGGCAAGCGAGATATTCGAGTATGTGGAGAAGCTTGCCGACCGCTTTGGCATACACGCCGCCTGGGCGGCAAACGAGAAGGTTGCATACGAAGAGGCGCTGGGGATGTCCTTTGCGGGTAAAAGGGCGCTGGTCAGCATGAAGCACGTGGGCCTAAACGTGGCAGCGGATCCCTTCGTGAACTCGGCGATAAGCGGAGTGAATGGCGGTCTGGTGCTCGCCGTTGCCGATGACCCGGGCATGCACTCTTCCCAGAACGAGCAGGATTCCCGTTACTACGCTAACTTTGCTCGCATCCCCTGCCTCGAGCCCTCCAACCAGCAGGAGGCTTACGACATGACGAGGGAGGCTTTCGAGCTTTCTGAGAGGCTTGGCCTTCCGGTCATGGTCAGGCTCACCACCAGGCTTGCCCATAGCAGGGCGGACGTGGTGGTGGGCGAGTCGAGGGGCCAGAATAGCCTGAAAAAGCCTCTCGATGTCTCCGCGTGGACCCTCCTCCCAAGCAATGCCAGAGTGCAATACAGGAGGCTTGTGGAGAAACAACCGTCCCTGCTTCAAGCCAGCGAATCGTCCCCTTACAATACAGTTGACCTCTCCGGTCGGGATAGAAGCCTCGGCGTCATAGCATCGGGGATAGCCTACAACTACTTCATGGAGGCTGTAGGCGGCACGAGTCCCTACCCCTATGTCAAAGTCGGCATGTATCCGCTGCCCCTCTCAGCCATACGGAGGCTGTATGAGACTGTGGAGCGGATGATGGTGATAGAGGAAGGATATCCCTTTATCGAGGAGTTGATGAGCGGGGTGGTTGGCTGCGGGAAGCCCATTTTGGGCAAGCTCTCCGGCGCGCTGCCCTGTACCGGAGAGCTCAACCCGGAGCTTGTGGCCGGGGCGCTGGGGATAGAGTGGGAGACGAATGAGTTTGCGCCCTTTGAGCCCCTCGCCCCGCGCCCCCCCGCCCTCTGCAAGGGTTGCCCCCATGCGGACACCTTCAGGGCAATAAAGGAGGCCATCTCGATCTACGAGCAGCCCACGGTCTTTTCGGACATCGGCTGCTACACGCTCAGCTTCTATCCGCCCTTTCAGGTCATCGAAACCTGCATAGACATGGGGGCCAGCATCGGCATGGCCGCGGGCGCAGCTCACGCGGGGATGTTTCCGGTTCTATGCGCCATCGGTGACTCGACGTTCTGTCACTCCGGAATGACCCCGCTTATCGGAGCTGCCAAGGAGAACGTAAACATAAAGGTGTTCATTCTAGACAACGGGACCGTGGCCATGACTGGCACCCAGGAGACGATGGCCACGGGAGAGAGGCTGGTGGAGCTGGTGGTGGGCCTGGGGGTGCCCAGGGAGCACGTCCGCACCTTCGTCCCCCTCCCCAAGAACCACAAGGAGAATGTGAGGCTGATACGGGAGGAGATCGAATACAAGGGGCTATCCGTGCTCATCTCCCAGAGGCCCTGCATCCACCTCAAGAGGAGGTAGCCATGGAACTCAACATCATCCTTTCGGGCGTAGGAGGGCAGGGCATCCTCACCATAGCCTATGTGCTCGACCGTGCCAGCATCGCTAGGGGTTACCACCTCAAGCAGGCTGAGGTTCATGGGATGGCCCGGCGGGGAGGCGCGGTCCAGACACACCTGCGCATATCCGATGGGCCCATCTTCAGCGACCTGATCCCGCAGGCGAAGGCCGACATCATAATCAGCGTCGAGCCGCTGGAGGTGAACCGCTACCTCAGGTTCCTGAAGAGGGATGGCGTGGTGATCTCAAGCTCGACCCTGGTGAAGAACATCCCCGATTATCCTGACGAAGGCGAATTGCTTCAGCACCTCCTATCGTTCCCCAGGGTTGTTCTTCTGGACGCGGGTAAGATCGCACGCAAGGCCGGCAGCGGTCGCTCAGCAAATATGGTGATGCTTGGTGCGGCTACTCCTTTTCTCCCCTTCACTCTTGAGGAATTCCACCCCTTTGTTCGGGAGCTTTTCGGCGGCAAAGGGGACTGGCTGGTGGAGACGAACACCAGGGCGCTCACCATGGGATTCAAGATCTCGTCTTTCTTCACCCAACTGGTGGGCCGCGGCATCTCTAAAGCAACTGCCTTTGCCCTGATCCAGCGGCTCGATCCCGAAACCGTGGAGCCGGAGGCCGCGGCGGAGTGGGCAAGCAGGCTTTCACGGCAACGCGGTGCGAAATCGGGAGATCTCGCACTCCAAATGAATTGACGACTCCCTATCGTCGCTGATGTGGAATGCGGTGGTTCCCGTCATCGCATGTGGGCGAAATCGGGAGATTTCACACTCTACACAGGAGGGGACCCATGCGGGTCATCGAACTGGCGAGAGAGCTTATCGAATTCGCTGCCTCGCAGGGCAGGAGCGCCTTATACGAGCACGAGGCCTATACCCTCCTGGCCGAGGCAGGCCTGGCGGCCCCACGATTCGTATTCGTCCCCGTTGGCAGCCTCCCAAGCCCGGGCTCGATAGAGGCCATACCAGGCGACCGAGTGGTGGTCAAGGTGATCTGCCCCGAGATAGCCCACAAGACCGAGGCGGGTGGCGTGGCTGTGGTCGAAAAGTCGCATCAGGCGGTCTGCGAGGCCCTGGAGGACATGTACAGGACGCTCAGGCAAAGGGTGCCGATGGTCTATGGCCACCTGGCAGGGTTCCTGGTCTGCGAGTTCGTCCATTGCCCACGGACCTTGGGTTGCGAGCTCTTCGTCGGGATGCGCTGGACGCGGGAGTTCGGATACGTGATGGCTGCTGGTCTGGGAGGGCTGGACACGGAGGAACTCGCCCGCAGGTTCAAACCAGGCCACAATGTCAAGATCGCCTGCGCACACCTGACCACCCCCCGCGATTTCCTCGAGATGTTCTCCTCCACCTTCACCTACCTGAAGCTGTCAGGCAGAGATAGAAGAGGAGAAAGGCTGCTTTCGGACGATGAGCTTGAAAAGGTGTTTGGCTTCTTCCTCACCCTGGCCGGTGCTGTTGGAAGCGGGCAGAACAGGTTGTGGATAAAGGAGTTTGAGGTGAACCCCTTCTATATCTCCAACGGCCGGGCGGTGGCGGTGGATGCCCTCTGCACCCTTCACGAAATCCCAGTGTCGCGGCACCTGACGGCGGACCCGGATAAGGTGGGGAGGTTGCTTCAGCCGGAAACCCTCGCCATCGTTGGGGTATCGGCCAGGGGGATCAATGTCGGACGGACGATCCTCCGCAACCTCCTGCGGGACGGCTTTGAGTCCTCCAGGATGAGGGTCGTGCGGCCAGACGCCGAAGCCATTGATGGTGTAAAATGCGTTGACGATGTGGCGAGGCTTCCATGGAAGGCGGATTTGATGGTGGTTGCGGTCTCAGCGTCCAGGGTGCCGGAGGTGATGGACCACATAACATCTTACGACGCGGCCCACGGCGTGATCCTGATCCCAGGTGGTATGGGGGAGACCGAGACGGGAAAGGAAGCCGACGAGAAGACCCGGTCGATCCTCATCCGCTGTAGGAGGGAAGGGGGGGAAGCTCCGGTGGTGGTAGGGCCCAACTCGCTTGGGATCAGGTCGCTACCGGGGGGATATGACACGCTTTTCATTCCGGAGACCAAACTCCCGCCCCAGCAGGGAAGCGTGCGGAATGTGGCCCTCGTCTGCCAGAGCGGCGCCTTCATGATAACTCGCATGAACCGTCTCCTCTTTCTCAAGCCGGTCTTTGCGATCTCGACAGGCAACCAGATGGACCTGAGCACCATTGACTTCGTGGAATACCTGGTGCAGCGGGAGGAAATAGACGTTGTGGCGCTCTATGTGGAGGGTTTTAACCCTCTGGATGGCTTGAGGCTTGCCTCGCTCTGCCGCGATCTGGACCCGCACAAGCAGGTAATCGTCTATAAGGCAGGCAGGACCGCGGAGGGGGCTCAGGCGGCCTCCAGCCACACAGCCTCTATTTCGGGCGACTATGAGGCGTGTGTTGCCATTCTATCCGAAGCGGGCGCCCTGGTTGCGGCCTCCTTCGACGAATTCAGCGCGTTCATCATGCTCTCCTCGCTGCTGGCTCACAAGGAGTTCTCCGGCAGGCGCCTGGGGACGTTGTCCAACGCTGGCTTTGAGACGGTGGGCATTGCAGACAGCCTCGATTGCGAGGCCGGTTTCTCCCTGCCCCCCTTCAGCGACCGCGCTAGGGAAAGGATACGGCTTGCCTTGAGCGAGGCCGGAATCGAAAGGCTCACAAACGTGCGTAACCCGCTCGACCTCACCCCTATGGCCTCCGATACCGTGCACGTCCAATGCCTCGAAGCGATAATAGAAGACGAAAACGTTGACGCGGTGGTGATGGGCTTCGTACCCTTGACGCCGGCCATGGCAACCCTTCCGCCGGGAGTGGATCCCTCGGGCAAGGACAGTGTGCTCAATGAATCGTCCGTTGCGCAACGAGTCCCGGAGGTTTTCCAGCAGCACAGCAAGCCACTCGTGACAGTGGTGGATGCAGGCAAGCTTTACGATCCGCTCGCAGAGGCGCTGATTGCGGGCGGCGTTCCGTGTCTGAGAAGCGCTGACTTCGCAATGAGGGTCTTCCAGAGGTTCATTGACATTAGGCTTGCCAACCTCTCCCGTAAGGCTTGAGCCTCAAGCTAGGGGAGCAAAGGGTTTGGTGCGAAGCTGTGGAGTAAGGTTCGTTGAAGAATAACTTCCCGATATGATGTCATTGCGAGCGCTTTTTGCGAAGCGATTCCCATTCACATCTGTGATATCCAGAGAGCCAAAGAAATGTTCATTCCTTGCTTTTCTCTGCGTCGCTTTTCGCCACCCAGCCGTGCTTGTGTTCTTCTTCCCGCATCTGCCGGCGCAGATGCTCCCGGCCTGCGTCGGTGACGCTCAACTGCTCCTCCCCTGCCAGCCAGCCGTGCTCGAACAACTCCTGAATGCCCTGCTCGATTAGCTCCCCGGAGTGCGGCTGAGCCAACCCCAGCTCCCGCAGCATCGGATGGCGGCTGAAGTCGAGGGCCTGTCGCACCTGG
>CAZRSI010000078.1:0-11380 GCA_964602575.1 uncultured Anaerolineae bacterium | reverse complement strand
TGTGAGATCGCCCACATCGCTGGCATCCCCGTCGAGGCGGAACTGGGTCGCGTGCTCAAAGCTACAGATAATGTGACGCCCGAAGAGGTAGAAGCGGCCATGACCGACCCCGACCAAGCAAAGGAGTTTATTGAGCTGACCGGAGCCGATTCTCTGGCAGTGGCTGTTGGTTCGATTCATGCCATGAGGGAGCGTGAGGCCACCTTAGACATTCCTCGCATCGAGGCCATCCGTCAAAAAACTGGGGTGCCATTGGTACTGCACGGCTCATCGGGCGTTAAACACGAGAGCGTGGTCGAAGCTATCGAGCACGGCATTTGCAAGGTCAACGTGGCAACCTACCTGAACCAGGCTTTTGTGCGGGGGATGAGAGAGGGCTTTGAGAGGCATCCCGATGAGGTGGATCCACGGAAGTATCTGAGCATCTCTCGCGAAAACGTCAAGGAGGCGGTGCGGGAGAAGATTCGCCTTTTTGGGAGCAGTGGCCGCATTGACTCCAGCGGTGGCTTCAAGAGCCCGCCCAGGCAGTACCGAAGTGTGGATCTTGGGGGAAGCGAGGAGTAGGACTCCCCACTATATATCTGGCAAAGGAGGCAACAACGTGACAGACACGATTACTCTGAGTGTTATCAAGGCCGATGTTGGCGGATATGTGGGGCATTCGAGCATGCACGAGGCCCTACTGCAAGAGGCGGAGGAGTGCCTGGAGAGTGCTAAACGCAAAGGGTTGATCATTGACTTTCACGTCTCCCGCTGTGGCGATGATTTGGAGTTGATCATGAGCCATAAGCGAGGCGTGGATAGCGCTGATATCCATGAACTGGCCTGGGATACCTTGGAGAGTTGCACCGCGGTGGCTCAGGATCTCAAGCTCTACGGTGCTGGACAGGATCTGCTGTCGGATGCCTTTTCGGGCAATGTGAAGGGAATGGGTCCCGGCGTGGCAGAGATGGAATTCGTGGAGAGGAAATCGGAGCCGGTGATCATCTTCATGGCCGACAAAACATCGGCGGGGGCATGGAATATGCCTCTCTATAAGATGTTTGCTGATCCCTTCAACACGGCCGGATTGGTCATCTCACCTCAGATGCACGATGGCTTCAGATTCGAGGTGCATGACGTCAAAGGGCACAAGAAGATCGTCTTCGATACGCCTGAGGAGATTTATGACCTGCTGGTTTTCATTGGAGCTCCAGCACGGTATATGATTAAAGCGGTGTATTCCAAAGCTGATAATGAGATTGCTGCTGTCTCTTCGACGCAACGCCTCAGCCTCATTGCCGGCCGTTACGTGGGCAAGGATGACCCCGTTTGCATCGTCCGCTGCCAGTCGCAGTTCCCCGCAGTGGGCGAGGTGTTGGAACCCTTTAGCACGCCTCATATCGTTGAGGGTTGGATGCGAGGCTCGCACCATGGGCCTTTGATGCCTGTGGCTGTTCGTGAGAGCAACCCCTCGCGCTTTGATGGGCCACCGCGAGTGGTGGCCTTGGGCTTTCAGATCTCCAACGGGCGATTGATTGGCCCCCGGGATATGTTCGACGATCCCAGTTTCGATGAGACGCGCCGTATGTGCAACCTGATCGCTGAGCACCTGCGCTGCCACGGCCCCTTTGAACCCCACCGCCTCCCATTGGAGGAGATGGAGTACACCACCATGCCCCAGGTGATGAAGAGGCTGGAGGACCGGTTTGAGGACCTGTAAGTATGGCGCCCCAGATCATCACCATTGAGCGTCACATCCTGGAGCAACAACGGTTCTTTCCAGAGGCCACTGGCGAATTCACCAACCTGCTTTATGACATCGCCTTGGCAGCCAAGATTATCGCCCGCGAGGTGACAAAAGCTGGTTTGGCGGAGATCCTGGGCTTAGCTGGCAAGGAGAACATCCATGGCGAGCAGGTCAGGAAGTTGGACGTGTTTGCCAACGAAACCATGATCCGCATGAACGACCACACCGGGCGGCTTTGCGTGATGGCCTCCGAAGAGAACCCCGACATCATTCCCATCCCTGACAAGTACCCGTGTGGCAAATACGTGCTTATCTTTGACCCGTTGGACGGCTCGTCCAACATTGACGTGAACGTCAGCGTCGGCACGACTTTTTCTATTCACCGCAAGGTATCCGCTGGGCCACGGGGTGCACTGGAGGATTGTCTACAGCCGGGTTACAAGCAGATTGCTGCGGGCTACATCATTTATGGTTCCAGCACTATGATGGTTTACACCAGCGGTCGGGGAGTGCATGGTTTCACCCTCGACCCCAGCGTTGGAGAGTTTCTTCTCTCCCATCCCGATATACGGATTCCCCCCCGAGGCAAGTACTACAGTGTTAACGAGGGAAACTATCACTATTGGAGCGAAGGCGTCCGCCGCTACGTGGATTATCTGAAGACACCCGACCAAGCCACGGGTCGGCCCTATGCGGGGCGCTACATCGGCACACTGGTGGCAGACTTTCACCGCAATCTGCTAGCGGGCGGCATCTTCATGTATCCTGCCGATAGCAAGGATCCAAAAAAGCCTCACGGCAAGCTCCGGTTGCTCTACGAGGCGGCACCTCTAGCCTTCATTGTTGAACAGGCTGGCGGACGCGCCTCCGATGGCAGGCGAGACATCATGCAGATCCAGCCCGAATCGCTGCATCAGCGAGTGCCTCTCTTCATTGGCAGCCGAGAAGATGTAGATAAGGCTGAGGAGTTCATTCGCAAGTTTGGATAGACCAATTCGGAGGAGGAAAGCAAATGAGGATCGGAGTGCTAACTGGCGGTGGAGACGTTCCAGGACTCAATGCGGCTATCAAAACGATAACCTATCGAGGTGTGAGTGAGGGGCACGAGATAATCGGTATCAGGCGTGGCTGGTGGGGTCTACTCTATTACAATCCGGACGATCTCGAGACACACCAACAGTGTATTCTTCCCCTAGATAAGGCAAATACTCGTACCATTGACCGGACGGGTGGCACCTTTTTGCACACGTCTCGCGTTAACCCCAGCCGCGTGCTGCCCGAAAAAGCACCTGCCTTCTTGAAACCAGAGGAACAGGAGCCGGATAAGGACGGATTTCTGGATTTCACCCCCCATGTGCTCAAGAATCTGGAGCACCTGAAAATCGATGTGCTGATCCCCATCGGCGGTGAGGACACCCTGGGATATGCTGCGCGGCTCCATCGGGAAGGGTTTCCGGTTGTGTCCATTCCCAAGACCATGGACAACGATGTTTTCGGTACCGACTATTGCATTGGCTTCTCAACTGCAGTCACACGCAGTGTGCGGTTCATTCATCAACTGCGCAGCACCTGTGGCTCTCACGAACGCATCGGCGTTATCGAATTGTTTGGTCGCCATTGTGGGGAGACCTCTCTCATCTCCGCTTATCTCTCTGGCGTAGATCGGGCCATCATCTCCGAGGTTCCTTTCGATATCGAGAAGCTGGCCGAGCTCTTGGTGCAGGACAAGCGCGACAATCCCAGCAATTATGCCATGATGACTATTTCTGAAGGAGCCCGGATTCTGGGTGAGGAGGTCGTCTATAAGAAAGACAAGGTTGACCCCTACGGGCACAAGAAACTGGGCGGCATCGGCGCGATCACTGCCGACCGGCTGCAGAAGATAACCGGCGAAAGCACGATGATCCAAGAAGTGGCCTACCTGATGCGTTCTGGCGAACCAGACGCCTTGGATGTCATGGTTGCCGTCAACTATGCCAACATCGCCATGGACCTGATAGCCACGAAGAGGTTTGGACGCATGGTAGCCTTACGGGAGGGACGTTACACCGATGTGACAGCCGAAGCCCCTATTTTGGGGGTCAAAACGGTAGATGTGCGTGCCCTCTACGATGTTGAAGAATACCGTCCCAAAGTCTGGCACGTTCATGGCAAACCAATGTTTCTGTATTAACATGTATAGACCCTTGGGGTTCAGAAAACCCCAAGGGTCTTGCGCAGCGAAAACGCCCGGGCGCATAGCTCTCCCGGGCGCTTTTGCTTTTGAGAACCTGGCTGGTAACTGCTTAGCCCCCCGATAGCATCCCACAAGTTCTCCCAAGCTCTCCCAAGTTCCCCCGAGCCCCCCGAGTTCCCGCCTCACCTAATCACTTCCACTCCTCCCATGTACGGCCGCAGTACCTCTGGAACAACAATGCTGCCGTCAACCTGCTGGTAGTTCTCCATGACGGCGATGAGAGTACGAGGCAAGGCCAGGCCGCTCCCGTTGAGGGTGTGGACGAATTCGGGCTTGGCGCCGGGTGCTGGACGGTAGCGGATGTTGGCCCGACGGGCCTGAAAATCGGTGCAGTTTGAGCAAGAGCTGACCTCCAGCCACTCCCCACAGCCTGGGGCCCACATCTCCACGTCGTACTTCTTGGCTGCCGAGAAGCCCAGGTCGCCCGTGCACATTTGCACTACCCGGTGGGGGATACCCAGCCGGCGACACACTTCTTCCGCGTTGTCTACCAGCTTCTCCAGTTCGTCATAAGATGTCTCCGGAGTAGTGAACTTATACATCTCCACCTTGTCGAACTGATGTCCCCGTTTGATGCCTCGTGTGTCCTTGCCTGCAGAGAACTTCTCCCGTCGGAAGCAGGGTGAGTAAGCCACATAGTACAGTGGCAACTGATCTGCGTCCAATATCTCGTCGCGGTGCAGGTTAGTTAGCGGGATCTCCGCCGTACCGATGAACCAGAAGTCATCCTCAACATCGTGGTAGATATTGTCCTCGAATTTGGGCAATTGCCCTGCTCCGACCATGCATTCTCGCTTGACGACAAAGGGCGGGTAGATTTCGGTGTAGCCTTGCTCATTGATATGCAGGTCGAGCATCCAGGTTATTAGCGCTCGCTGAAGCCTGGCCCCCAGTCCCTTGAGCACGTAGAAGCGCGTGCCAGATAGCTTCACTCCTCGCTCAAAGTCAATGATCCCCAGCATCGGGCCCAATTCCCAATGGGGCAGGGGCTCGAAGTCGAACTGACGTAGCTCGCCCTCCGTGCGGACTATCACGTTTTCGCTCTCATCCTTACCAATAGGCACCGACTCATGGGGCATATTTGGTACCTGCAACATAGCCTCATAGAGTTGCTTTTCCACATCGTTGACTCGACTATCCAGTTCTTTGATGCGCTGCCCCAGTTGGCGCATCTCTGCGATGAGTGCTTGACGTTCTTCGCCTTCCTCCATGCGCCCTATTTTCTCAGAGGTGACATTGCGTTGGTGTCTTAACGTTTCCACCTCTCTCAGGAACCTGCGTCGCTCCTCATCCAAGGCTAAAATCTCGTCAATAGGGGCCTCAGTATTCAATTTGACCAGAGCCTCTTTGACCTTGTCTGGGTTCTCGCGGATAAAGTTCAAGTCAAGCATGGCAGACCTCCTTGCGGTTTATTATATCCCAAAACGGCGCTTTTGTCCAATTTATTGCCAAGTGGAGCAAAATCTGGTATAATCAATAAATGGGAAATCTTTGCTCCCGAGTGGCGTCCCCGCCACCCGCACAGGGCGAGGCCCGTCCTGAGCCCGTCGAAGGGATGCCCCTATTCAGCGATTTTTCTCAACTACTAGATAATCTAGCAATCAATGAGATAACCAAGCGGCAGGTCAATTCGTTAGCCTATTCTAGAGAAGTTGGAGAAAGAGGGGAAGGTAGATGAAAGCATTTTTCAAAGCATTAGCGACGATTGTGGTGGTGGCCGTAATTGCTGGGGGCTCTTTTCTGGCGGGCTACAGCGTCAACCAGCTACTACAGCCGCCCGAGAAGGCCCATCCCAAAGCGGGCGAATCCGAGTATTTCGACCTCTTCTGGGAAGCATGGCAGATTATAGAGCAGGAGTTCTTTGGCGAGATACCCGACCCCAAGGAGCTGACTTATGGTATAATCCAAGGGGCACTGAGGGCTCTTGATGACCCAGCCACCATGCTGATAGAACCCATGTCCTCGGAAGACCAGATGATCGATCTGAAAGGAGTCTACGAGGGAATCGGAGCCCTGGTTTCAGTAGACTACGAAGACCACATCGTCGTTGTCTCGCCCTTTGACGGTTCTCCGGCTATGAAGGCGGGTATCAGGCCAGGGGATATCATCCTCAAGGTGGACGACGTGGTCGTAACGGGCATGCCGCTGGGAGAAGCCGTGCGCCTCATCCGTGGTCCCAGAGGCACAACCGTACGCCTCACTATCATGCGAGAGGACGAACCCCAACCTTTGGAGGTCGAGGTCGTCAGGGATGAGGTTGAGCTGGTCACGGTGGGTGCAGTTGTCCTGGAAGACGACATCGGGTATCTACGCATCTCCCTTTTCAGTGAGCGAACGAGCCACGAGCTGAGGGAGATCCTGCAAAAGCTAATGGCGAAAGATTTAACGGGCCTGATCCTCGACCTGCGGAACAATCCTGGCGGCGTTTTCCCTTCCGCAGCTATCGAAGTGGCCAGCCAATTCATGGATGAGGGCGTTATCGTCTACGAAAAGTTCAAGGACGGCAGAGAGCAAGCTTACAGAGCCCAGCCAGGAGGCTTAGCCACGGACATTCCGTTGGTGGTTCTAGTGAATCAGGGGACTGCCAGCAACTCAGAGGTTGTGGCAGGTGCTATCCAGGATCACGACCGCGGAATCCTCATCGGCGAGCAGACTTTTGGTAAGGGATCGGTACAGCGCGTCCACGAACTCAGCGATGGGTCTACCTTACACGTGACCATGGCCTTGCTATACACACCAGACCATCACCCCATCAACGGAGAGGGCTTGACCCCTGACATCGTAGTGCCCTTCACCGAAGAAGACTTCCTGCAAGGTGTAGACCCTCAGCTCGAGCGAGCTATAGAATACCTTCAGACTGGCCGCTGAGATCAGTGGGCCTAGAGGATTCGCTACCGGACACTTTTCACAGCGGAGCTCAAGTTGCTCCCGCTGGATTGTCAAATCCAGTGGTTGAGGTATTGTGCAGAATTGACGAACTGCTGTACCCGACTGGCCAGCAAGATAGTGCACCGAACAACCAAACAGAGAATGGAAAATAGCGAATGGAGATAGAACCATGAAGAAGTCCTTTGGATTGCTCATTATCTGCGTCGTACTGGCTCTTTCACTGGTTGCTTGTGAGGGTGAGCAGACCAGGCCGCCCGACCTTCCCGAAGCCTTGGTTACCAGAGTGATCGATGGAGACACCATCGAGGTGGAAATAGAAGGAGAAACTTACAAAGTGCGCTACATTGGCATAGACACCCCTGAGCTGCACCATCCCACCAAGCCAGTTGAATACTTTGCCCAGGAAGCCTACGAAAAGAACAGGGAACTTGTGGAAGGCAAGACGGTCTTTCTGGAGAAGGACGTGTCGGAGACGGACAAATACGGACGCCTTCTGCGTTATGTGTATGTCGGGAATACCTTTGTGAATGCCTACCTGGTGCAGCACGGCTATGCCTTGGTAGCCACCTATCCGCCGGATGTGAAGTATCAGGGCTACTTTCTGGAGCTGCAACGAGAGGCCAGGGAAGCTCGCCGAGGACTCTGGGGAGAAGTGCCAAGAGCGGCATCGCGAGGTGAAGTGATCATTGATCCCGACTGCTCTCAATTCGATGCGCCTGGAGCCGACCACATGAACCTAAACGAGGAGTACGTTTGTCTTACTAACGTCAGCGATTACTCTGTGGACATCACAGGGTGGCGTGTCCTTCATAAACCCGACACATGGTACACCTTCCCCGAGTTCATTCTTGATGCTGGAGCAAGCGTGCGGGTGCACAGTGGCAAGGAGACAGATACAACCACAGACCTGTACTGGGGCCAAGACGACTCCGTTTGGAGGGATATCCACGACTCAGCTTACCTGTACGATGCCGATGGTAATCTTATAGATGAATACTCGTGGTGAGAATTGGACAAATTCGTTAAGATAGTGTATACTTGTAACAGCTTGAAAAGGGAGGTAAGGATTTGGCTAACACCAGATCAGCGATGAAACAGATGAGAAGCTCGATCAAGAAGCGGGAGCGCAACCGTATGTTTCGTACTCGTGCTCGAACCCATATCAACAGGGCCAGACGATTTATCGCCGAGGGAAAGATCGAGGAAGCGCGGGAACAAGTTCAACTCGCGATCAAAGTTCTGGACAAAGCTGCCGAGAAGGGTATCATCCACAAGAACAAAGCAGCTCGCTACAAATCACGACTTATGAGAAGACTTAATCAAGCAACCAGAGGACTTGAGGTAGCCTAAGCGCCGTAGAACCGTAGCCGGAGTGGTGAGCAGCGAAGTGTAAGCCGTATTTTTAGGAGACTGAGAAATGCTAGACGAAGGGCGTGGGAAGGCGTTGGAAACCACTTTGCTCAGCATCAAGAAACGTTTTGGCGATGGAGCCATCGTCAGGCTGGGAGAAGTTACTCACCTCGACGTGGATGTTATTCCTACTGGATCCATCTCTCTGGACATTGCCCTGGGAGTAGGCGGCGTGCCCAGAGGCAGGGTCACCGAGATATTCGGCCCCGAGGCTTCGGGCAAAACCACCCTTTGCCAACACATCGTTGCCGAAGCTCAGAAAATGGGCGGTGTGGCTGCCTACATTGACATGGAGCACGCATTGGATCCCACCTACGCTCGCAAGTGTGGTGTAGACATAGATAACCTCTACATTTCCCAGCCCGATACTGGAGAACAGGCATTGGAGATCGCCGAGGCCCTGATCAGATCGGGAGCGGTAGACGTGGTGGTGATTGACTCAGTGGCTGCCCTTGTGCCCCGAGCCGAGATCGAAGGGGAGATGGGAGACGCCCACATTGGCCTGCAAGCTCGTTTGATGAGCCAGGCCCTCAGGAAGCTCTCAGGCGCTATCAAGCAATCCAACACAGCCATGATCTTCACCAACCAGCTCAGGATGAAGATCGGGGTCATGTTTGGTAACCCAGAGACAACCTCTGGCGGCAGAGCTTTGAAATTCTATTCCTCGGTGCGCCTGGACATGCGACGAGTGCAGGTCATAAAGCAGGCAGGCGAGGTCATTGGTAGCCGGACCAAGGTGAGGGTGGTAAAGAACAAGGTGGCTCCCCCCTTCAAAGAAGCCGAGTTCGATATCATGTACAACGAAGGCATCTCTTGGGTGGGAGATGTCCTCGATTTGGGTACTGGGATGGAACTGATCGAAAAAAGAGGTGCTTATTATTCCTACGGTGAGATCCGTCTGGGGCAGGGCCGGGAGAACGCCAAGCAGTTTCTCAGGGAAAATCCCGAGCTGACCCTTGAGATCGAGAACAAGATTCGCGAGCTAGCCGGCCTGCCTAGAAGGAATTACTTACCCCCTGTCGAACACGTTGCTGAAACCCTTCCCAGTTCTGCAACCTAAAAGCCTATCCGAAAAGTCTCGTTGCTCCCGCCGGATCTTGGCCCAGCGGCGCTAAGTGCCTATCCGGAAATACTCAAGCGGAGCGTCCTCGCCCCGCCCGATGGCGAGGACGCCATCGGGCAGTCTGGTTTTTCGGACAGGCTCTAAGGCCCGCGCTGAGCCTGTCGAAGCGTTGGCCTCGAAGTTTTTCGGGCAGGCTCTAAGAGCCAACTGAAGACTAATGCCACAGCTATTAATTGCAAGATGTCAATGTAGTCCCACTGGCACGACAGACAAAGCCCAACCCCGATATTCTGTCAGGGATGGTTCAGAGATTTGGTTATCTCGAACCTACCTTCCCGAACTCATGAAAGGCTCAAGGAAACTACCCTCCAAAAGGGGAGTTGAAATAAAAGGGGACGGTGTATGTCGCGTGCGCTGCCAGCGCACACTAGATACACCTGTTATCTCCGCCGAATTGGCTTTTTTAGCAAGACCTTGGGATTCTTGTTCAAAGTGCCATCGGACATCTGGAATTGAGCTCGCCCCAGGCGACCTTCCATCATCCGAGTCGAGGCAGATGCCACGGAAGGGCGAATTCGGATGCGTGACAATTAGTTCGTTATCAGCAGCTAAGACCGCCTGAAAAGATATCTGTCACTTGAGAGGTTCTCCTCGCTCATTGCTTAGGGCGAGCTGAAACAATAAGCTTCGTTTGTATGAGCTCAGCAATAGCTGTGGCAGCAAATTGCCACGGCTATTTTTGTTACCAGAAAAAGGAGCGTTTTGTTGGACAGCGGCTTCGCCGCTGCTCAACAAAAAATATCACCTCCGGGGATACTGGAATTGTTATGGCCGGAAAGATAACGGCACTCAAGGCCCAAAAGAGCAACCCCCGGCGGGTTAACGTGTACCTGGATGGCCGCTATGCTTTCAGTTTGGCAGCCATCGAGGCAGCAAAGCTGCGCCGTGGCCAAGTCCTCTCTGATGACGAGATCGAGAGACTAAAGGAGAGGGATTCCTATGAGAAAGCTCACGAGCGTGCCTTGCGCTTCTTGTCCTACCGCCCCCGCAGCGAAGCCGAGGTGCGCCGCTACCTGCGGGGCAAAGCTGTGCCCCCCGATATCGAAGACGAGGTAATCGAAAACCTGACAAGAGTCAAACTGCTGGACGACCTGGCTTTTGCCCGCTATTGGGTCGAGAATAGAGAGACCTTCAACCCACGAGGCCTGCGCATGTTGCGCCAGGAGCTTCGACAAAAGGGCCTCAATAGAGAGATCATCGCCCAAGTACTGGCAGACCTCGATGAGGAAAAAAGCGCCTGCAGGGCAGCACTGGAGCGAGGTCGGAAATTGACCCATCTAGACCAGGCGTCCTTCCGCCAGAAGCTGGGCGCATACCTGCTGCGACGTGGATTTCCATACGAAGTAGCTAATCTGGCAGTGGAACACGCCTGGCAGGAACTTGGGATGGAAGACGACGACACCAAGGAAAGTGAGGACGTAGAATGAACGAGTTGCTTTTAATCATCGGAGGAGCTATCATCGCTCTTCTGCTAGGCTTAACTTTAGGCTTCCTGCTCAGCAACTATCTGAGCCGGTCCCGAGTTGAATCGGCCAAAGCGGAAGCTCAACGCCTGCTAACGGAAGCGCAAACGAAGTCCAGAGAACTGGTGCTCGCGGCCAAAGATGAAGCCATAAAGATCCGTAACCAGGCCGAGGACGAGATCAAGAAGAGGCGCCTGGACCTTCAGCGAGAAGAGGAAAGGCTGCAAAAGCAGCGAGAGTCCATAGACCGTAAGTTGGAGCGCCTTGATAGAAGAGAACGTCAACTCAACAAGCGCCAGAGCAAATTGGACCGCTTACGAAACGAACTGGAGAACTTGCACCAGGAAAGAATCCAGGAACTGGAGAGGATATCGAGGCTGAGCAGGGAGGAAGCAAAAGAACTGTTGTTACAAGCCGTTGAGGAAGATGCCCGCCAGGATATGGCTCGCGTGATCAGGCAGGTAGAGGCCGAAGTTAAAGAAGAAGCCGAGCGCCGCGCCCGCGAGATCATCACCATAGCGATTCAGCGT
>CAZRSI010000077.1:5759-11411 GCA_964602575.1 uncultured Anaerolineae bacterium | reverse complement strand
GTGGGAGCTTTCGGAGTTGATGCACCAGCCCAAGCCCGGTGGCGGCTACCGAGACCCAGTCGAGGTGGCCCGGGAGAAGACAGAATGGATCCTGAAGAACCATCACCCGCAGCCACTGGAGGAGGCAAAGCAGGCTGAATTTAAACGTATCCTCCAGGCAGCGGATCGGGAAATGAATCCATAAGCTCGTAAATTCGGAAAACTGTAGTGGTCTGCGAATTCACGAACTTACGAATCTAGGCGACCAAGGAGCAACCCATGAGAACGTTTTTGCAAGTTCTTTCCGAAGATGAACGAGCGCAGGTTCACGAACGCACACTGAGCATTCTGGCCAAAACCGGCGTGCGGGTGGACACAGCTCAAGGCCGTCGGATCCTCAAAGATGCCGGGGCGGAGGTGGATGAGAACACCAACATCGTGCGCTTCCCGCGGGCTCTGGTGGAGGAGTCGCTCCGCTTGGCCCCCAGGGAGTTCACCCTGGGAGCCCGGCGGCCAGGCTGGGACCTGACCATGAACGCCGGCGATTGCACGCTGCTCATAGACGGTGAGGCCATGTTTGTCCTCGATCGGAAGACGGGCGAGCGCCGGCCTGGCACCGTTCAAGACTGGCTGGAGGCGACGCGCCTGATAGACGCCTTGGACGAATTCGGCGTCTATTGGAACATGCTTGAGCACAGCGATAGTGGCGACACGATTGCGGACCACGTTATCTACTGGCGGAATCTCTTCCGTAACTTCTCAAAACATATACAGGATGGGATCACCGACCCAGACCAGGCGCCGTGGCTGTTGGAGGTACTACAGGTGGTCTTCGGCGATAAAGAGACCATCCGCCGTCGGCACCCTCTGTCATTCCTGCTGTGCCCGCTGTCGCCGCTAGTCATCGAGGGGCCGTATACCGATGCCTACCTGGCGCTGCTGGGCTGGGACATCCCAGTAGCCGTCATGCCCATGCCGCTGATGGGGGCCACATCTCCAGGTAGCTTGATCTCCACTGTGGTCCAGGGCAACTGCGAGATACTGGCCATGCTATGCCTGGTGCAGGCGGCTGCGCCCGGCACTCCGTTCATCTATGCACCCGCACTGACTGTCATGGACCCCCGCTCCGGGCGCTACGGCTCCGGCGCCATCGAGAACGGGCTGCTGAGCGCCGCTGCCGTGGAGATGGCTCGTTACTATGGCCTGCCGGTAGAGGCTTCGGGCGGAGGGACGGATCACTTCGTCCCCGGCATCCAGCCCGGCTACGAGCGGGCGCTGAGCAGCTTGCTGCCAATACTGGCTTGGCCGGACATCCTGGTGGGGCCCGGCTTACTGGGCGGCTCGATGATCCTCAGCTTGGAGCAACTATTAATTGATGTGGAGATCTTTCGGATGTGCAAGCGGGCTCACCAGGGCATTGCCTCCAACGAGGACAAATGGCTGGAGGACGTGATTCACCGCGCCGGCCCGGGCGGTGACTTCATAGCTGAGCGATCCACGGTGAAAGGCATCCGTGGGGGCGAGTGGTACCTCAGTCAACTTGGCTGGCACGAGACCTTCGAAGCATGGGAGGCTGCTGGCAGGCCCACTCTGCTCGACGAAGTTCGCGAGAAAGTGGAGCACATCCTGGCGACTCACCAGCCGCTGCCTCTCGATGAGGATGTCGAACGGGAGCTGGACCGCATCCAGAAACGTGCTCAGGAGATCTGACGTGACTGGGCACGTTCACGACTGCATCGTCGTCGGTGCAGGGCCCGCGGGCGCGGCGGCCGCGCTGCAACTGGCCCGCGACGGACTGGACGTGGTGATCATCGAGCGAGGGAAACGGCCCGGCGAGAAAAACGTGATGAGCGGAGTGCTCGTCACCCGTAAGCTGCATGACCTCGTCCCCGATTTCCGCCAGCGGGCCCCATTGCAACGCTGTATCACCGAGGAGATCTTTTGCATCCTGGGCCAGAACGAGGTGCTGCGCCTGCCCTCGCTGCGCAACTACCGCCGTCTCTCGTATGAGCATCAGGCCTTCACCGTGTTCCGCTCCGAGTTCGATGCCTGGTTTGCACAGGAGGCGGTGAATGCCGGTGCGGAGCTCATCCCCGCCACGCTGGTCGAAGACCTGATATGGGAGAACGGGCGGGTGGCAGGAGTGCGCACCCGGCGGGGCGACCTGCGGGCGCGGGTGGTGATCGGCGCGGACGGGGTGAACTCGACGGTGGCGGAGAAATCCGGTCTGCGCTCCCCACCGCAGCCGGCAGAGGTCTCGTTGATTGTGCGTCAGGTGCTCGACCTGCCCGCCGAACAGATCGGGGAACGCTTCGCTCTGCAGCCAGGCGAGGGAGTCATCCTGCAATTCAGCGGCCTCGTCTCCGGCCCCTCCGGGGTTACGAAAGCGTACTACACGGAACTCTACACGAATCGGGATTCGCTCTCCTTGACCGCCGAGATATGGCTCGACGCGCTGCAGGAGTGCGGAGTGCCAGCCTATGAGGTGCTGGCGGCTCGCGAGCGCCACCCCTACATCGCCCGCCTGATCCAGGGCACAAAGCTGCGCGAGTACCAAGCGCACCTCATCCCCTGGGGCGGCGTGGGCGACCTGAGCCGCCTGTATGGAGACGGCGTGCTGCTGGCCGGTGATGCAGGTAAGTTCACCACCGAAGAGGGAGTGGGCTCCTGGACAGCCATGGCCAGCGGGACCGCAGCGGCCCGCACTGTGAAGTACGCCTGCGAAAAGGGCGATTTCTCCAAGACCACGCTGGCTGCCTATCTAGACTTCCTGGATGAAGAAGGGCTGATCGAGACACAGCGAGAGGCTCGCCAGGCCTGGCAGCGCGACAACTGGCGGTGGAGGATCCTGACTCAGTATCCGGATCGTCTGTTCAGCATTGCCAGACGCTATTTTGATGAGTGGATGGTGGAAGAAGCAGAGCACCCTTATTCCCCATGGGGTGAGCTCTATCACAGCGTGATCAAGCCCGTGGCCCCCTGGTACGTCCGCTGGCCGCTGGGGTTGGCTGCTTGGATTGACACCCGCCGCTGGCGCAGGGAATAGGCAGGGAGGTAGAAGATGCCAACGAAAGCCCACCTGGATGCAAAACTAGCGACGGTGATCTCCAAGCCCGATCCCGAACCGCACATCGTGGTCCAGACCGAGCTGTGCCTGGCGTGCGAGGAGCGCCCCTGCACCATTGTCTGCCCGGCCAATCTGTACTGGTGGACGGGCGACCAAATGGTGCACAATTGCGAAGGCTGTCTGGAATGTGGCTCGTGCCGAGCGGTATGTCCTCACGGGGCCATCACCTGGCGCTATCCACGCTGGGGTTATGGCGTGCGCTACCGTTGGGGCTGATGGGTTAGTGGATGACACTCCTAAAAAACGAGGAGGGTTTCAATGGCCAAGGTCGTCATTGTAAAGGGAAGTCCGCGCAAATTCGGAAATAGCGCCATTCTGGCCGAGCAGGTGGCTGCAGGTGCCAGGGCAGCCGGAGCGACTGTCGAAAGCTTTTACCTTCACGACATGGACATTAAACCCTGCGACGCGTGCGGCTCCTGCCAGGGGGTAGGAGCCATAGACTGTGTCATCGAAGACGATATGCAGATCCTATACCCTAAACTTCGCGCTGCCGATGCCATCGTGTACGCCAGCCCGATTTATTGGTTCAACGTTTCCGCCCAGATGAAACTGTTCATAGACCGGTGCTACGGCATGGGCAGCGACATAGACGACCCCGAGGAGCACGCCCTGGCCGGGAAACGCATCGGGGTGGTGCTGACCTACGGCGGTGACGATCCCTTTGACTCAGGCGCAGTTAACGCCATCCGTATGTTCCAGGATATCTTTAGCTATATCCCGGCGGAGATCGTGGGCGTGGTCTACGGATGTGCCCAGGAGGCCGGGGAGATTCGAGAGAATCGGGACGTGATGGAAAAGGCGTATGAATTGGGAAAGAAACTCGCTTCCGACACAGGTAACCCATGAGAGTAAATGACTTGGCCTTCCATAACGCCAACATCATCACCATGAATCCACAGCAGCCCCGCGCCGAAGCGCTGGCGGTGCGCGATGGGCGCATCGTCGCCGTGGGGGTGTGGGACAACGTTGCACCCTACGCCGAGGGCATCACGGCGTTCGACCTGGCCGGCAAGACAGTGCTGCCCGGTTTCATTGACACCCACGCTCACTTTCTCTGGACGGCGCTGAGCCTGGCCGCACTGGACGTGAGTGAGGCCAACGATCACGCGGCCCTGCAGACCATTGTCCGCCAAGCCGTCGCTGAGACGCCGCCTGGCAAGCTGATCCTGGGCATGGGCTTCACCGAATACGCATTGGATACCAAGAAGTTCAGCTCCGTCATCGAAGCTCTGGACGCCGTCGCCCCAAACAACCCGGTGTACCTGATAGGCGTCACCGGCCATACCTCCGCTGTGAACACCCGTGCCCTGGAACTCTTGGATCCACCAGAAGGCACGCCCGGCGTGATGCGCGGTGCCAATGGCCAACCCAATGGCCTGCTGACAAATGAGGCCAACAACCTGGCCTTCGATAGGCTCACCGAGCGTTTTGGTGCAGATGAAAAAGCAGCCCAAATGATCGGCCGGGCGATAGAGAAAGCCCATTCGGTGGGTATCACCACTCTCCACGCGCTGGAGGGTGGACTGACCAGCAAGGATGAGGCCGTGGAGGAATTCCTGGCTGCCATGCCCAGCCTGCCGCTGCGCTTCGTGCTCTACTACCAGACGATGGATGTGGACCGGGTGGTTGAGCTGGGCCTGCCGCGCATCGGTGGCTGTATTCTCCTGGATGGGGACGTCGGGCCTCACACCGCGGCCCTGTCCGAGCCGTACGCCGACGACCCGGACTGCTACGGCACGTTGTACCACACCCAGGAGGAGATCGACGCCTTCGTGCTCAAGGCGCACAAAGCGGGATTGCAAGTCGCCATGCACGCTGTCGGCGACGCGGCGGTGGAGCAAGCCCTCAACGCCTACGAGAAGGCACTGGCCGCTCATCCTCGTGACGACCATCGCCACCGCATCGAGCACTGCGAGGTGATTCGGGAGGATCAGATCCAGCGGGCGCAACGGTTGGGGGTGGCTTTGGCCATACAACCGCCTTTCAACCACTATTGGCCCCACACAGAGTACTATCCCACCCTGGGGGAGGAACGGGCCTGGAAAGTTGATCCCGTGCGAACCCTGATGCGTCCAGGATTGCTGGTCGCCGGCGGCTCCGATAGCACCGTTACCCCCCTGGGGCCGCTGATCGGCGTGCACGCTGCTGTGAACCATTCTAACCCAGCCGAGCGGGTGAGTGTGCAAGAGGGGCTGGAGCTCTACACCATCAACGCTGCTCGCATCGCCTTCGAGGAGCGCGAAAAGGGCTCTCTGGAGGTTGGCAAGCTGGGCGATCTCGTTGTGCTGGCCGAAGACCCCTTTGAGGTCGAGCCGTCTCACATCAAAGACATCCCTGTGGAGATGACTGTGATCGGGGGTGACATCGTCTATCAGCGAACCCAGTAGGCCAAAACTCGATGGGCGAAGGTTTCCTAACCGAGCCCTTCTATCTTCGGATCAAAGTATGAACCTACACTCTTGTGCGTGAGGCACAGCCAGGCTACCACCTGCTCATTCATGGCCTTTCGTAGGGGGAGGGCGGCAGTCTTTCGTGCAGGGCGTGCC
>CAZRSI010000077.1:0-5659 GCA_964602575.1 uncultured Anaerolineae bacterium | reverse complement strand
AAGGAGGTTATGATGTCCAGTCTAAAAATCACAGAGGTTGAAATCTTCGAGGTAAAAGTAACCACTCAGGATACAACCTGGCACCCGGTGATCGTCCGTATTCACACAAATGAGGGGGTCAGCGGTGTCGGAGAAGTGGCCTTGGCCTACGGGGTGGGGAGTACGGCTGGCGTGGGCATGGTCCGCAACCTGGCGGAGCATTTTCTGCTTGGCGCTGACCCCTTTCAGATTGAGTACCTGTGGGACAGGATATACCGTAAGACCTGGTGGGGCCAGGGAGGCGGGCCTGTAGTGTACGGAGGCATGAGCGCCATTGACGAAGCCTTATGGGATATCAAAGGCAAAGCTCTAGGGGTGCCAGTATATGAGCTCCTTGGAGGACGCTGTTGGGACAAACTGCGGGTTTACGTCAATGGCTGGTATGATTGCTGTGCCACACCGGAGGAATACGCCGAGGCCGCTCAGCGGGTTGTGGCGGATGGCTACTCCGCCTTGAAGTTTGACCCGTTCTCCTATACCCTTGAGGGCAAGTGGGATTCCCCCAGGCGGGCCTTGGACCGCGAGAGAGCAGATCGGGCCTACGAGCGGGTCAAGGCAGTTCGCGAGGCGGTGGGACCTGAGGTGGACATCCTGATCGAAGTACATGGCAACCTGGGCACTACCTCAGCCATCCAGATGGGGAAGCGCTTCGAGGAATTCCACCCCTTCTTTTACGAGGAGCCGGTGGACGCGCTGAATGTGGAATGCATGAAGAAAGTGATGGAGAATGTGAACATCCCCATAGCGGCTGGGGAACGGCTGTACACCCGCTACGGGTTCCGGCAGTACATTGAAGAGCAGGCAGTGGACATTCTGCAGCCCGATGCGGGGCTGGCAGGGGGAATCACGGAGGTGAAAAAGATAGCTGCCTATGCCGAGACATATAACCTCCATGTGCAGCCCCATAACTGCGCAGGCCCCGTGGCCACAGCCGCGGCTGTCCAGCTTGATGCCTGCATGACCAATTTCATAATCCAGGAGTTGTTTCCCTACCAGGATGAAAGGATCCTTCAACTGGCGAAGGAGCCACTGGAGTCCAAGGTTGTGGATGGATACCTGGAGGTTCCAGATGCGCCGGGACTTGGCATCGAGCTGAATGATGAGGTGATAAGGCAATATCCTTGCGTTCGAGTAAAGTGAGCAGTTTGTCATAAAGATGAAGGCGATGGGCGAAGGTCTCCTGACCGAGCCCTTCCGTCTTCGGATCAAAGGGAGGCTTGGATCTGGCGACCCAAGCCGAGCAGGCTGTAATTACACCAGATCAATCAGATGGGAACGCGCCTTGTTTCGAGGAGATTCATACCGAGAGGTATTCGCCAATCGCGATTTCCGCGCCCTGTGGCTGGGACAAGCCCTGGCTCACCTGGGCCAGTCCATCGCCTACGTGGCGGTGGCGCTCTACGTGTACGAGCTGACAGGGTCGGCACAGGAACTCTCCTTCGCCCTGGCCCTGCAACTGCTGCCCTGGGTGGTGATAGGTCCCATGGCCGGGTTGCTGGCCGACCGCATAGAGCGCAAGAAGGTGCTGGTGGCCGCTTACCTGACCCAGACCAGCCTGGTGGCCCTGCTGCCCTTCACTTCCAGCCTAGCACAGATATATACACTGGTTTTCCTGAGCAGCCTGCTGGCTCCGGTGGCGCAGATCGTGCGGGCTGCGGCCCTGCCTGCCGTCACCGGCCGGAGGCTGTTCGTGCGGGGCTCGTCTCTGGACATCGTGGCCTACAACGCAGCAAATGTTGTTGGCCCTCCCCTGAGTGGCTGGCTAGTCAGCCTGGTGGGAGCCAGGCCGACCTTCTTCGTGGTGGTGGGATGTTTTCTGGGAGCCGCTCTTCTTGTCCTGCAAGTAGTTATTCCCAGCCCGAGAGCGGGAAACCGCCACGTATTGGAACTGCGCAGGACCTGGCACGATCTATGGGAAGGCGGGCGATTCCTGTTCAGGACGCCAGTGCTGCGCTACCTGGTGCTTTTAAGTTGCATCTCATCCCTGGCCTGGTCGACCCCCGATGTGGCCGCCGTCGTCTACCTGACCGACATCCTGGGAGTGGGTGGCGGGGAGTATGGTGTGTTACGCGGTACCGTCTCCCTGAGCACGGCCTTGGGGGTCTACGTCCTGGGTCGTTACGCTCGCCTGTTGCCTCGCCAGCGCCTCCTGGTGGGAGGCATAGTTCTGGCGGGCCTGGCCTATGTGTCGGTGCTGGGTAAGCCGGGGATGCCTGCCCTGTTGTTCCTGTGGTTCATCAGTGGCGTAGGTTGGGGAGCCAATTGGCTGATAGACAACGCCTTGTGGGCCGAGGCTACCCCCGATGAAGTGCGGGGGCGAGTGTATAGCCTTGGCAGCGCTGTTATCTCCCTGGCCGAGGTAGGCACTGCATTGCTGGGCGGCTGGCTGGTTAATCTCCTTGGGCCTGTCCAGGCTCTGGCGGTCATAGGTGCAACCATCAGCCTGGGGACCATCGCTCTCTCAGCTCTGACGGGTGGGTACAAAGCAGTGGCCGATTTTGAGAAGAGAAAGTCATTCCCCTCTCCCTCCCAGGGAGGGGCTAGGGGAGAGTAAAAAAGAAAGGGGTGAAAAATAATGAAGATTCTATCCTTGGGCGGCGCTGGCGCCGTCTGCCAACACGCTACACGAGACCTAGCGGAATTCTCTGATTTCGACGAAATCGTCATCGGCGACTACAACGTCGCCGCAGCGGAGAAGCTGGCCGCCGAGATCGGCGACCCCCGCTTGCGTGTGCTCAAAGTGGACGCCAACGACTATGACGGGCTGGTCAAAACCTTCAAGGACTTCGACGTGATCCTGAATGGCCTGCCCTGGAAGTACGACGAGGTTGTCACCGAAGCCTGCGTCGAGGCGGGTGTCAACGGCCTGGACGTTTCCACCGAAGAGACCCAGTGGGATTATGACGCTGCGGCAAAGGAGAAGGGCATTGTCTTCATCCCAGGTGTAGGTGCTACACCCGGCATCACCAATGTCATGGCCCGGAGGGCTGCCGATCAACTGGACGAGGTGGACGACATCCAGATCAACTTCGCCGCTTTCCGCTGCCCGGCTCCCGCTCCTGGCTTGCTCATCACCTTCTTGTGGGAGTTCCATCCCAAAACCGAGGGGCGAGTGTACTATAAAGACGGCGAGTTCCACTGGGTAGGCCCCTTCGAAGGCCTCAAGACCGTGAACTTCCCCGGCCCCATCGGAGAGCAGGAAGTCTGCTATATCCCGCACCCAGAGGTTCGTACTATGCCCAAGAGCCTGGGGGCCAAGGCCGTGTCGGTGCACGGTTGCTTCCCGCCCCACGCCATGCGGCTGGCCAAGGCTATGCTGGAATCGGGCTTGTACAGCGAGGAGAAGATCACGGTCAAGGGCATCGAGACCACCGCCTACGAGATGATGTACGAACTGCTTCTGCGACTGCCGCAGAGCAAGGAGACCCCGCTGTGGGCCTATGGCTTGGTAGTGGAGGTCTACGGCAAGCGGGATGGGCGCGATGTCAAGATCACGCTTTGGAACCGCCATCCGCCGATGGAGGAGTGGGGTGGCCCGGCGGCCTACTACAAGAACATCGGCATCCCACTGAGCATCGGTGCGCAGATGATCGCGCGGGGCGATGTCAAGGTAAAAGGCGTTGTGCCACCGGAGACAGCCATTGACCCCGACATCTTCTTCGCTGAGCTGCATAAGCGGCGCATTGAGATCCACGAACGGGTGGAGGAGTATCACGTGATAGCGTGACGAGTTTTCTCGCTCCCCTAACCCTGAGAAGAATGTAGCCATGACAATGACAGATTCTTTCGGCCTGCCTCGTCAGGATCTGTGGAGCGGCTTGCTCAGCGATGATCCGGATGCCGAGGTGGGGGTGCTGGGCGTGCCCTTCGACGGCGCGGTGAGCTTTCGGCGAGGCGCAGCCTGGGCCCCAACCAGGCTGCGAGAGCTTTCCACCCACCTTTCTCCCTGTGCCGAGGAGGGGCAACCTCTGAGCCTGCGGGTGCGGGACTATGGAGATGTCCCTGCCGACCTGGAGTGGTCTCGCTACTTCCAGGCAGTGGAGAAGCGGGCAGCGGAGGTGCTCCAGCATCCCCTGGCCCTCTTCCTGGGTGGCGATCATTCGGTGACCATTCCTCTGATGAGGGCCTTCGATCGGGCTGTAGACGGGCCTTTCGGCATGGTGCACTTCGACGCCCACCCCGACCTGTTCGACGTCTACGACGGACACCGCTGGTCCCATGCCTGCACTGCTCGCCGAGCTCTAGAGCTACCTGGCCTGGATCCCCGACACCTGGTTTTCGTCGGGCTGTGTTCCTTCGCCCGCGAGGAATGGGATTTCCTGAGGGCACACCCGGAAATCACCTACTACACGGCCCGCCAGTGCTACAAGCGGAGCATAGAGGCCATCGCTGAGGAGGTGGTAAACAAGCTAGGGGACGTGCAAGGTGTGTATTTCACCCTGGACATTGATGGCCTGAGCCCAGCCCATGCACCCGGCACCGGTTATCCAGAGGGGGTCGGGCTTAGCACCCGGGCATTATTGGAGTTGGTGCGGATGGTCTTTCAAGAGCTGCCGGTGCGGGCCCTGGATGTGGTAGAGGTGGCCCCGCCCTTGGATCATAACGACATCACTTCCTTCGCCGCTCTCAAAGTCATCTACGAGGTTTGGTGGGTGATACAGGGGAAACACAGGTGACTCGCTCTCGCTCGCGGCGGATTGCCAAATCCGTTGCCCGGTTGCTGGATCTAACAATCCGGCCTGAGTAAATGGCAAAGCCCATATTCGGAGGAAAACGAATGAACACGAATGGCAACAATCTTATATCCCCTGTCTGGGCTCGCTACACCTCCATCGTGGCGGAGCGAGCAGATGGAGCCTACATCTACGATCGGGACGGCACCCGCTATCTGGATTTCACCTCTGGCATCGGGGTGACCAACACCGGCCACTGCCACCCCAAGGTGGTCAGGGCGATTCAGGAGCAGGCAACGAAACTCCTGCATGGGCAGGTCAACATCGTCTACCATACACCGCTTCTGGAGCTGGTGGAAGAGCTGCGGACCATTGTGCCGCAAGGGCTGGATTGCTTCTTCTTCTCCAACAGCGGCGCGGAAGCGGTGGAGGGAGCGGTGAAGCTGGCCCGCCACGCTACCGGCCGGCCCAACATCATCGTCTTCCAGGGCAGCTTCCACGGCCGCACCGCGCTGACCATGGCCCTCACCACCTCCAAGACTATCTATCGGGCTGGTTACCAACCCCTGCCAACGGGGGTCTTCGTCGCTCCCTATCCCTACACCCACCGCTACGGTTGGAGCTCGGAGGAGACCGAAGCTTTCTGTCTACGAGAGGTGGAGTTTCTGCTTAAGACCCAGACGGCTCCCTTCGAAACGGCAGCTATCCTGGTGGAGCCGGTGCTGGGGGAGGGAGGGTACGTGGTGCCAACGCCCGGCTTCCTGGCGGGCCTCCGTCGCATCTGCGACGAGCATGGCTTGCTGCTCATCGCCGACGAGATCCAATCGGGCTTTGGACGCACGGGCAAGTGGTTCGCCATCGAGCATTTCGGGGTTGCGCCCGATATCATGACCATGGCCAAGGGGCTGGCTTCGGGCCTGCCACTTTCAGGCATCGCCGCCCGACGC
>CAZRSI010000076.1:0-11476 GCA_964602575.1 uncultured Anaerolineae bacterium | reverse complement strand
CCAACAATCGAATATCCCTGGATGAGAGCCTTCTCATCAAGAGAGGTGGAGGGACCGGCCCTGTGAAGCCTCGGCAACCAGGGTAGTCCGGTGGTCCTTGGTCGAATAGTCCTTTGGTCAATTGGTGAACCACCAGACCGAGGACCAAACGACCATCTGACTAGCTATGGTGCCAATTCCGGCAGAACCTCAGGGGGTTCTGAAAGATGAGAGGTGGCAATGATGCGAAAGCCTCTTCAACTGGCATAGCCCGCTGAAGAGGCTTTTTGATTACTACAAAGAGAGGAGACCATTGATGACAAACCGTTTCTCAACCACAGCCGTACACGCCGGCGAGGATAAACGCAAGCCCTACGGAGCGCTAACCACCCCCATTGTTCAGACCTCTACCTATACCTTTGAGAATACAGCCGAGATTATGGACTTCATGCACCGCAAGGAGGCAGGCAAGCTTCCAGTCCGGGACGAGTACGGCCGTTACTCCAATCCCACCCAGAGCGCAGCGGAGCGCAAGATAGCTGCCCTGGAAGGGGGAGAAAAAGCTCTCCTTTTCGCCAGCGGGATGTGTGCCATCACCACCACCATGATGACCCTGCTCTCCAGTGGCGACCACCTGGTAATGGTCAGGGATTGCTACCACCGCACGCGGGAATTCGCCCTCACATTCTTGAACCGATGGGGGATCGAGACGACACTGGTGTCACCCGATGATCCCGCTGGGTTGGCCTCGGCCATTCGCCCCACCACCCGGCTGATCTTCGCCGAGACACTAACCAACCCCTACCTGCGGGTTATGGACCTCTCGCAAATGGTGGAGATCGCTAGACAGCACAACATCATTACTATCGTGGATAGCACCTTTGCCACGCCGATCAATTTGCGTCCCCTGGAATACGGCGTGGACCTGGTGATCCACAGCGCCACCAAGTATCTGGGGGGGCACAATGACCTCCTGGCCGGAGCCGTCATCGGGCCTCGCGACATCCTGACCGAGATCGAAAAAGCACGGGGGATACTGGGTGGAATAAGCAGCCCCCACAACGCATACCTGCTGCTGCGAGGCATCAAGACCTTGGCCTTGCGCGTTCGCCGCCAGAACGAGAACGGTCTGCGCATAGCCCGGTTTCTGGAGGGACACCCCGCCATCCAATGCGTTTACTATCCCGGCCTGCCCAGCCATCCTGACTACGAGATCGCCCGGCGGCAGATGACCGGATTCGGCGGCGTGGTTAGCTTTGAGATCCAGGGTGATTTCGAGAAAACGGGGCGCTTTATTGATCGCTTGCGCCTGCCTTACATTGGGCCAACGCTGGGGGGCGTTGAAAGCGTCATCGAGCAGGCAGCGGCTCTGTTTTCTTTGGATCGTGAGGAGCGCCTGGAAGCAGGCATCAAAGACAACTTGGTGCGCTATGCGTTGGGAATCGAGGATGCGGAGGACTTGATCGCCGATCTGAGCCAGGCGTTGGGAGGAATCTAGCCCCGCTCTTACTTTTCCATAATCTCGGCCAATTCGCAGAGACTTAGATCGAGCTTCTTGTGGTGGGTTAGTATGTCTTCCAATGGGGTGAGAGCAATCTGACCGCCAATGAGGCCCACGATGTGGCCGGGGTGTCCGTCTCGTAGCTCTTGGACAGCGGCAGCCCCCAGACGGGTAGCCAGGAGTCGGTCGAAGGCCGAAGGAGCACCACCTCGCTGGATGTGCCCCAAAACAGTGACCCGGACCTCAAAGCCCAGGTCCTCTTGCCTCTCTTGCAGGTAAGCGGCCACTGCCTGGGTGCCAGGTCTGTACCCCTCGGCCACTACGATGATGCAATGGGCCTTGCCTCGGACATAGGCATCCAGCAGGCCCTGAGCTACCTCTTCAAGAGAAGTCTCGACTTCAGGAATCAGGATCATCTCCGCTCCTCCAGCTATCCCACCCATTAGAGCCAAGTACCCAGAATCGCGGCCCATGGTCTCGATAAGAAAGGCCCTTTGGTGGGAGGAAGCAGTATCCTTGATCTTGTCAATGGCATCCAAGATGGTGTTCAAAGCCGTATCCACACCTATGGCGATGTCGGTGCCAACCACGTCGTTATCTATAGTGGCAGGCACGCCCACCACCGGAAAGCCAAGGCGGTGAAGAGCATAAGCTCCCGTCAGGGAGCCGTTGCCGCCGATCACTACCAGGCCGTCAATGCCATGCCGGTTCAAGTTGCGGAGCGCTTCTCGTTGACCCTTGGGCGTTTCAAACTCGGGCGCGCGGGTGGTCCCTAAGATGGTACCTCCTCTGCCGATGATCCCTCCCACCGAGCGAGCATCGAGGGGGGTCATCTCGCCATCCATCAGCCCCGCATAGCCCCGTTCGATGCCCATTACCTCTAAGCCGCATCCTAGGGCCATCCGTGTCACGGCCCGGATGCAGGGGTTTAAACCCGGCCCGTCGCCGCCACTGGTCAGTACCCCGATGCGCTTCATGGCTACCTCCTTCTGAGGTCAATCCTCTGTTACGTCCGCCAACTGTCCATCTGTTATCTCCACCAGTGTTTCAAAGGTAATGGGAAAGACAGCACGAGGAGAACCCGCTGCTGCATAAAGCTTCTCAAAGCGCTGCAAGTTCCTGTCAATGAGGGTAAGTAATTTGGTCTTGTGAGCCACTGGCGGCACACCGCCAATGGCGAAACCGGTGGCCTCCCGCACCTGGTCGGCGTTGGCGATCATCACCCGCTTGGCTTTGAGGATTTTTGCCAGCTTCTCGGGGTCAACTCGTTTATCGCCGGACACCAAGATGAGGACCGGTCTCCCATCGGCCAGGAAAACCAGCGACTTGACGATAGCACCCAAAGGTGATCCCACCGCCTCGGCGGCCAGAGCAGCCGTCCGGGTGCTCTTTGCTAATTCCATCACCTCGATGTCAAGGCCACATTGTTTTAAATGCTCCCGAACCCTATCAACGGAGCTCCGTTTAGACGATGGTTTACTCATTCTCACACCTTCCCTGGTTATTGACCTGATTAGGTAGCGGTTGGTAACAATATTACCACGAGTGGTAAAAAAGCGCAACCTCTTTTTTGACAATTGGCCTGATCAATGTTATCATACTCCATTAAATGGACGAGTTACGCAATTGGTACCGCGGTTTATCCGACAAACAGAGGACCACCTACGGGCTTTTGTTGGCCATCATTCTGCTCACCCTGCCCTGCTACTGTCTGGGGCTGGTGGCCCTATCCCTCGCCCCGCCTCCCCCAACGGTGTTTACCTCGACTTTCACCCCATCGCCATCCCCCACAACAGCGACGCCTGCCTGGACGCCGTCACATACACCGACTCCTAGCTCTACTCTGCCTGGACCGACACCCACTCCCACGGCCACCCCAACCGATACGCCAACTGGCACTGCTACGGCAACGGGTACAGTAACATCCACAAGTACACCTACACCCACAGGTACAACGACTCCCACCGCGACCCCGACAACGTTGCCATCCCCCACAACCACGGAGACACCGACGAGCACCGTCACCCCTGCGGAAACGGCCACAGAGATTCCCACCGCTACGGAGACTCCCACGGAGTTGCCCACAGCCACTCCGACATCAACGCCCACCCCTACCGCTACACTGACACCATCGCCCACAGCTACCGCAACGGACACTCCAACAGCTACGGCAACGTTTACACCAACAAGCACCGCCACACCTACGGAGACCCCGACGATCACGCCCACAACACCACCGACGCCCACCAGCACGGTTACGCCTACACCCACAGAGATGCCCACAGAGACGCCTACACCTATCGGATGATCTAGCGCTTGGATAACCTCGTAGTTGTAGAACAAAATGACATTTTGCCTTGCAATACGTAAGTGGGAGACTACGGTTTGACAGAAACTGATATCGAGGTATAATATATCCTGGCCGTGAAACGAGAGGGCATAGAACGCGAGAGGAGACCATAAGCAGTGCAAATAACATCATTATTGAAAAAGCTTTCCGAGGCCAGAGGAGTTTCGGGCTATGAAGCTGAGGTGCGAGGGATCGTCGCCGAGGAGTTTGGGCAGTATGCCGATGAGGTTCAGACCGACAAGCTGGGTAACGTCATCGCCCTGAAAAAGGGGGAGGGTGAGGAGCCTCGTCGCCGCATCATGCTGGCCGGTCATATGGACGAAATCGGCCTGATGGTGACCAAGCTCGAGAAGGGATTTCTCCGTTTTACCTCAGTGGGTGGCTTCGACGAGCGGGTTCTCTTAGGACAAGAGGTGATTGTACATGGCCGGAGGGACTTGCCGGGCATTATTGGCAGCCGCCCCCCTCACGTGCTCCCGAAGGAGGAGCGCGAGAAGATCATACCCATGGATAAGCTGTTCATAGACGTGGGTGTGGGGGAGGAGGAGCTGGAACACCTGGTCCGCGTGGGCGATCTAGTGACCCTGAGACGAGAGTTCACTCAACTGCAAGGGGACTTAGTGACCGGGAAAGCCTTCGATGACCGCACGGCTGTGACCGCCATTCTGGTCTGCTTGGAGGCTCTCTCTTCTATCAGACACACCTGGGATGTCTACGCAGTAGCTACAGTGCAGGAGGAGGTAGGGATGCGCGGCGCTATCACCAGCGCCTATGGCCTTGCTCCTGACGCTGCCATCGCCATTGATGTCACCTTCGGCGACCAACCCGGTGTCTCCGAGGCCGAAACCGTCGGGATAGGTAAAGGGCCGGCCATTGGCTTCGGCCCCAACATCCACCCTAAACTCCACCAGGCCCTGGTCGAGGTAGCCAAAGAGCTAGAAATGCCCTACCAGATCGATCCCATCCCCGGGCGGAGCGGGACCGACGCCTGGGTCATCCAGGTCACGCGGGAGGGAATCCCCACCGCCCTGCTCTCCATCCCCTCGCGCTACATGCACACTTCGGTGGAAACCGTTTCCCTCAAGGACGTGGAGCGGACGGGGAGGCTGATGGCCGAGTTCATAGGCAGGTTGGATGAGGGGTTTATAGAGAAGCTGAGCTGGCAGACGGGGGCTAGAGACTAGGAATCAGGGCTTAGGGATTGGATATTTCGAGGAGGGTGAATTGGTGTTAAAGGAATTATCTGAGGCTTTTGGGGTATCAGGCTGCGAGGACGAAGTGCGCCAGGTCATCATCGAGGCCATCAAAGACCACGTGGACGAGTATCGCGTGGATAGCATGGGCAATCTCATCGCCCTAAAGAGGGGGACGGGAGAATCCGAGCTCAAGGTAATGGTGGCAGCCCACATGGACGAGGTGGGGCTGATGATCACCCACATCGAGAAGGACGGCACCCTCCGCTTCCGGCCAGTGGGCGGGATTGATGACCGCATCCTGCTGTCGAAGGTGGTGCTCATCGGCAAAGATCGGCTGCCCGGTGTCATCGGCGTCAAGCCTGTGCATCTTCTGGAAGAGAAAGAGCTCAAGCAGGTGGTCAAGGTAGACCAGATGGTCATAGACATCGGCGCCACAAGTAAGGAGGAGGCGGAGAAAGCGGTCAAGATAGGTGACTACGCCGTCTTCGCCACCAGGTTCTGCCAGTTGACTGAGGATGGCTTGCGAACGGTCAAGGGCAAGGCTTTCGACGACCGGGCTGGCTGCACGGTGTTGATCGAGGTGCTGAAGGAGCGCTATCCTTTCGACCTCTATCCGGTTTTCACCGTCCAGGAAGAGGTCGGCTTGAGGGGAGCGCGGGTGGCGGCCTACGCCATCGAGCCAAACATAGCCTTTGCCCTGGAGGGCACCATCTGCGACGACATGCCCAAGAAGAGGGACGTCAGTCCTTCTACCAGACTCGGGGCCGGCCCAGCTATCACCATCATGGACCGCTCCTTCATCGCCGATAGAGGTCTGGTCAAGCTACTGGTGGAGACGGCTGAGGAGCTAGGTATCCCCTACCAGTTCAAGCAGCCCGGCGTGGGCGGGACCGATGCTGGAGCCATCCACCTGGCCAAAGAGGGCGTGCCCTCAGTCACCGTGGCCGTGCCCTGCCGCTACATTCACTCGCCAGTCTGCCTGCTGAGCCTGCAGGATTTGGAGAACACGGTGCGGTTGATGAAGGGAGCCTTGACCAAGCTTACAACGTGGACGCTTGCGTCCGATTGAATATATCCATCGTAGGGCATTTACTACCTAGCTAAGGAGGCATCGCCACGTGAAAGATTTGATTAAGAAACTAACCGAGACCTATGGCCCTTCCGGTCGCGAGGAGCAGATCAGAGAGGTGATCAGAGGGGAAATCGAGGGCTTGGCCGATGAGGTGCGGGTGGATACTATGGGCAATCTTATCGCCCTCAAGCGCGGCAAAGGTGAGGGATTGAAAGTGATGTTGGCCGCCCACATGGACGAAATCGGCATCATCGTCACCCACGTGGACGAGAAGGGCTTTCTCCGCTTTGCCCCCGTCGGGGGGGTACATCCTCTAGCCTTGTTGGGCGGGCGGGCCGTCTTCGCCGATGGCACCGTGGGCACCTTTGGCCTGGAGAAAAGGGAACCGGGGGAGGAAGAGAAGATCCCCAGTCTGGACAAGCTTTATCTGGATGTGGGAGCCAAAGACAAAGACTCAGTGCCCGTTGGTGTGGGGGACATCGCCTGTTTCCAGCGCCCCTTCGTCGCTCAGGGAGATCGCTTTATAGCAAAGGCCCTCGACGATCGCATCGGGTGCGCTGTCCTGATTCAGGTGATGCGAGACTTAGAGGCTTCGCCTCACGATGTCTACTTCGTCTTCAGCGTTCAGGAGGAGGTGGGATTGCGGGGGGCCATCACCTCGGCTTACGGCATCCATCCAGACCTGGGTATCTCCATTGATGTGACGGGCACTGGTGATACACCAGAGGCTCGCACCCTGGCCGTCTCCCTGGGCGAGGGGCCGGCAGTCAAGGTCAAAGACAGGGGCATGTTAGCTCATCCAGCGGTCAAGAACCTGCTGGTCAAGACCGCCGAGGAGTTGGGGATTCCTTATCAAATTGAAGTGTTGGAACGGGGCACCACTGATGCTACAGCCATCCAGATTTCGCGAGAGGGCGTGCCAGCTGGCTGTCTCTCCATCCCTTGCCGCTACGTGCACACGCCTTCGGAGATGGTAGATCAAAATGATGTGCTGAATGCGGTCAGGTTGTTGGTCGCTTTGCTCTCGAAGCCTATTGAACTGGGTTGAATAAAACCCTGTTTGTCGCGATTTGACAGCGGGAACAAGATGTGGTATATTATACATGATGGCTATAATGTACAATATAGGCAGAAGGAGCAGGAACATGGCTGTCCGGACTCTGAGCGTGGTGGAGATTCGCAACAACCTGGCTGACATCATGGCCAAAGTGGCTTACGCTGGCGTGCGCTTTGTGGTCGAGCGCAGAGGGCGCCCGATGATGGCGTTGGTGAGCATCGAGGATCTGCGCCGGCTTGAGGCACTGGAGGATGCCAGGGACTCGGAGTTGCTGCGCCGCGCCAAGGCTGCCTCGCGGGGCACGGTGCCCCTAGATCAGGTAATCGCCGAGTACGAGCGGGAGCAGGGTTTAACCGTGGCTGAGGTGGCCTGATGTACAGCCTCAGCGTGGATCAGGATGCGGTCAAAGAGATCAAGGGCTATCCTCCAAAACACTTCAAGCAGGTGGTAATGAAGCTGCTCTCTCTTCAGAGCAATCCCAGACCACCCGATTGCCACAAGCTGGCAGGCTACGAAGGCCCGGGCTATCGGGTGGATCAGGGGGAATACCGAATTCTCTATGAAATAGATGATCAGGCCCGGCACGTGACCGTATTCTTGATTGGCCACCGTAAGGAAATCTACAAGAGGCTGGAGCGGCTAGGATAAGCGACTTGACCGGTAAATAAAAGCCAGGGCGTTAGCCCTGGCTTTTATTTTGTATCCTCTCTTGATGATACCAAACCTCTGGCTGACATGGATATGCCCACGGGGAAAATCCCCTCAGTTAGGAATCCACAGCCAATCGCCAACGTACAGCCACTTATTGTATCATGCCTTCGTGGGCTTGTCAAACGCTGTTTCCTTGTTTATTTCCCCCATTTCTGGTATACTTATGGCACAAGGAGGAGGAAAAGACGCATTTGAGAGTAGCCATTGTGCATGATTGGCTCAACCAAAGGGGTGGAGCGGAGGTGGTCCTGGAGGCTTTGGTGGAGATGTATCCCCAGGCTCCAGTTTACACCTCTATGTATTGGCCTAAGGCCATGCCCCAGGAATATCGCTCCTGGGACATCCGCACCTCATTCATGGACAAACTCCCTTTCGTCAAGCGGTACCATCAGCCCTTCCTCCCTCTTTACCCCCTCGCCTTTGAGACATTCGATTTCACCGGTTACGACTTGGTCATCAGCAACAAGAGCGGCTTCTGCCACGGGGTAATCACCTCACTTGATACTTTGCATATCTGCTACTGCCTGACCCCCACTCGCTATCTCTGGGATTACCATGGCTATGTCCAGCGAGAGGGGTTGCCGCGACTGGCTCGCTTGGCTCTGCCGCCCTTTTTGAATTACCTGCGGATGTGGGACTGGGCTGCCGCCCATCGGGTGGATCACTTCATCGCTATCTCGCGGACCATCCAGCAACGCATCGCTAAGTACTACCGCCGCGATTCTGTGGTCATATACCCTCCGGTGGATACCCGCAAGTTCGCTCCCAGCGATACCCACGACGACTACTTTCTCATTGTCTCCCGCCTAATTCCCTACAAACGCATTGACCTCGCCGTGCGAGCTTTCAACGAACTGGGGTTACCTTTGGTGATCATCGGGGATGGAAGGGATCGAGAAAGTTTGCAGGCCCTGGCTAAGTCCAACATCCACTTTCTGGGATACGTTTCCGACAGAGAAATCGGCGATTACTTTGCTCGCTGCCGGGCTTTCATATTGCCCGGTCAAGAGGATTTCTGCATTGCCCCCGTAGAGGCCCAGGCGGCGGGGCGGCCGGTCATCGCCTATGCCGCTGGCGGTGCCCTGGACACAGTAGTGGAGGGAGTAACGGGAACCTTCTTCTACGAGCAAACGCCTGAGGCCCTGATCAAAGTGATTAGAGAATTCGATGAGAATCGCTACGACCCGGCCGCTGTCCGCCGCCATGCCGAGCGCTTCGACAAGCGGGTCTTCAAGAAGCAGCTTAGCGCGTTTATCGAGGAGAAGTATGCGGAGCATCAAGAACACTGATGGGCAGGATTTGCGGATTTTCCCCAGCCCGGAGGACTTGATCCGTAAATCCTGCCGATCCGCTGTTCTCAGGAGGACGCCATGGAGCTTAGACAATATTGGAGAATCGTCCGCAAGCGACTTTGGATTGTCATTGCGCTAGTTGCCATCGTCCTGGTCAGCAGTTTAGCCCTCCGTTCAGGACGCCCGGCCCTTTATCAAACCTCTATGCGTTTCACCGTCAGTTTGGTTCCTGAGCCCAGGAGCGAAGACTACTACGCTTATGATCACTACTACACCTGGCTGGCGTCGGAGTACTTTGTTGACGAACTCACGGAGATAGTGGGAAGCAAGGCTTTTGCCAGGGCAGTTAGCGAGGAGTTGGCCGATAGGGGCTTGGACCTGCCGGCCGAGGCCCTGTACGGTTCCCTGCGCGGCGACAGAAAGCACCGCATCTTGACCGTGCACATCGCCTGGGGCGATCAAACTCAACTGGAGGAGATTGCCCATGCTGCGGCCAGCGTGCTCCAGGAGCGTAGCGCCACCTTCCTGGGCCAGCTCGGAACCACTAACGCCGACATCCGCCTCATTGATCCGCCTGTGGTATCACCTGCTAGCCACAGCCTGAGAGAGAAGTTAGATTTGCCTATCCGTCTGTTCCTGGCCCTTCTGGCTGGGGTGGCCTTGACCTTTCTGCTGGACTACCTGGACGACACCGTGCGCGACCGGGCCGAGGTGGAGGCCATGGGGCTGTCCGTCCTGGGCGAGATACCGCCCCTGCCCGGTCGACGGCGATTTCCCTGGCAGAAGAAACTGCCCTGAGGAAATGCCAAACCGCAAACTCGCAAGTCCAGGGCATTTGTTTTGCTCAAAAGCAGGGGCTATGGTAAAATTAGGTAATCACCATCGAGGGGGGAGAAGCGTGGAAATACAGGATTATTTGAGGATATTGTGGAAACGGGGTTGGATCATCGTTCTCACGGCTGTCATTGCCGCTGTCAGTGCCTACGGCTTCAGTAAGATACAAACACCTGTCTACAAGGGCGTCAGCAAACTCCACTTCCGGCCGTATCGAGCCGATTGGGGCTTGACCAACGCGGCCAAGGAATGGCTGCCTCTCTACAGGGAGAGGATCCAAAGCGACCAGATGCTCAGAGAGGTTATCTCGCGGTTGCGATTGGACTTTGATCTCGATACTTTAAAAGGGAAGATAGCCACCTCTGCTGACCAGGCAACCTTCTCCATCCAAATCGAAGTCCGAGATCACGACCCTGAGATAGCTAAGAGCATCGCCGAGACCCTGGCTCAGGTTTTCAAGGAGGATCAGGACGAATTCAATCAGCTTCAGGACAAGCGCGACCGGCTCGAGGTGTCTATTCTAAACGATGCTCGCTACTACCTTTTCTCGCCCCGCAAGAAGATCAACACCCTGGCCGGGGGCATCTTCGGCGTAATGTTGGGGGTGGTGATTGTCTTCTTCTTGGAGTGGCTGGAGTCGGACATCGTGCGGACCGCCGAGGATGTGGAGCGCCACGTTGGCATCGCTGTGCTGGGTTCGATACCTGCTATGCCCTCGGAGGAAGTTGCGTCCATCGGGGCCAATCGAAAGCGCTGTTGGGCTTTCTTGCGAAGCCTCAAATTGTGAAACCAGTTCCCAGTGGAGGATATATGGATCCTAAAAAGAGTTTAATTACTATAGCCAATCCCCGTTCACCCGTTGCGGAGGCTTACCGAACTCTTAGAACAAACCTGGAGTTCTCCAGTTTGGATAAGCCCATCAGAACCATGGTGGTCACCTCCCCAGGCCCTGAGGAGGGCAAGTCTACGACTTTGGCTAACCTGGCTATCACCATAGCCCAGGGAGGGAAGAAGGTGATCCTGGTTGACTGCGATTTGCGGCGCCCCTCCCAGCACAAGATATTCGATGTACCCAACGGGACGGGGCTTACCACCATGGTGGTTGATGATCAAGCCATGAAGGAACCTCCCCTGCAGGAGATTGGCGTACCCAACTTCTGGCTGCTTCCCAGCGGCCCCTTGCCGCCCAATCCTTCGGAACTCCTGGGCTCGCGCCGCATGGAGGAGATCATCGCTACCCTGCTGGAGCGAGTGGACATGCTCCTCTTCGATGTTCCCCCTATCATTGCCGTGACCGACGCGGCCGTGCTAGCTTCTAAGGTTGATGGAGTTCTCCTGGTTTTCAAGGCTGGCGGCACCAAGAGGGAGCACGCCCAGAGGGCCAAAGCCTTATTAGAAAAAGTCAATGCCCGGTTGATAGGAGCCGTCCTCAACAACGTTCCTTTCGATGTGAGCTTGCACCGCTACTACGCCGAACAGGAGTA
>CAZRSI010000075.1:0-11497 GCA_964602575.1 uncultured Anaerolineae bacterium | reverse complement strand
AGGAAAAAGTGGGGTTGAGGGGGTACCCCTCAAGCTCCCCAGGCTTCGCTGCGCACGCCCGTTGTTCTCTCGCCGGTTGACATTTTGGGCCAAAAAAGATATGATTATCCGCGAGGAGGTGACCATTGTTTAGAATCGCAAAAATCATCGTTGTCATCGCCGGCCTTGGCATCGCCTTCCTGGGGCTGCTGGCCGGGGCGTTGTATACCCCCCTCATCACAGGGGACAGGGTTGACGTGGTGAGCTCAACGCTCAGCGCTTCGTTTGCTGCCTTGGGCTTGGGCCTGGGTGGAGCACTGGCCTGGCAGGGTTTGAGATCGCTGCAGGGCCGCCCGTCGCGCTTATTCCATCCTGGACCCGCTCGCTTGCTGGTCGCAGCCTTTGTCGCGGTGCTGATCCTCGGACAGGCAGTCCTCGCTTTTGATATCGTGCCCCCGCTGGCTTTCCCTCCTTTCTATGTCCTGGGTGCTGCCCTACCACCGTTTTTCCTCCTGGCCTTCGTTGGCCGAAGGCTGATAGCGGCTAATGTCCGCTGGCGGGAGGTGATTTTGCAACTGGCCAGCGGCACTTTCCTGTCCACCTTTGGGGCTTTCAGCGTGGAGGCCGTGTTGGGCCTGCTTACGATGATCATTGTGCTCACCCTGACGGCTCTGACGCCAGGCGGCGCTGCCTGGTTGCAGGAAGTATCAGCCCATCTTCAAGACCCCGCCTGGTTTCAGAACCCGGAGAACGCCTACCGCATTTTGACTTCCCCCCCAGCCCTCGTTACTCTGGCCCTGGCCGTGCTTGTCATCGCCCCCCTGACCGAGGAACTGTTTAAGTCTCTAGGGGTAGTCATCATGAGCCATCAACGGCCTGGCAGGGCTCGGGCGTTCCTCTGGGGTATGGCCAGTGGGGCCGGCTTCGCCCTGGCCGAGGGCCTGTTCAGTGGGACTCTTTCGCTGGACCAATGGGGTCAGGCAACAATATTGCGGATTGGGGCAACAGCCATGCACTGTCTGGGCGGTGGGCTGATGGGTCTGGGCTGGCATTCCGTGTTTACAATGCAACGGCCATGGCGCCTCCTGGGGGCTTATGCAGCCAGCGTCGGCCTGCACTCGCTTTGGAATGTCGGTTCGCTCGGTATTCTCCTTGCTTCCTTGCCCATTGTATCTTCGACGACCAGTGAAGTCGGTCTTATTCTCAGTGGCTTGGTTAACCTGGGATTGATAGCTTTTCTGTCTATGCTGGCGCTGTCCATCCTTTTGGTCATCGTATACCTCACCAAATGGCTGCGGAACGATTTATCTGTGCAACTGGATGAAGCCCCTGAGTTCCCCCAAGTTCCCTTAAGTTCCCCTGAATAGTATCTACAGGAACTTCGGGGAACTCAGAGGGGCTCAGAGCGGCTTGTTGATCGCCGAAAACCTTTGACTGGGGAATCAAATGCGTCGCATTCTGCCTGTTATGCGGAAGGAGTTCATCCACATCTTTCGCGACCCCCGCACCATGGCGGTGATGTTTCTGATTCCGATGGTCCAGTTGATCCTGCTGGGCTATGCCGCAACTACCGACGTGGATCACATTTCCACGGCCGTTTACGATCAGGATAGAACAGCTCAGAGCAGGGAGCTCATCGACACCTACCAGGCCTCAGGCTACTTTGACATCAACTACCAAGTGACCAGCGAGGAGGCTTTGGCCCGTCTCATTGACGGGGGGAAAGCTCGCGCCGGACTGATAATTCCCGTGGGTTACACCAGGGACCTGCTGCGCGAGGGAAAAGCGCAGATTAGTGTGGTGATAGATGGCTCGGATCCTAATATCGCTAACTCCGCCCTCTCAGCAGCCACAGCGGTGGGGCAGGCCAAGTCCATCGAGATTGTCCGACAGAGGCTGAGAATAGACCCCGAAGAGCAGCCGGGCCTGGACGTGCGCCCTCGGGTATGGTACAATCCAGAGCTGAAGAGCGCCAACTTTATGATCCCTGCCATCATCGGGACCATCCTGCAGTTTCTGACCACCTTCCTCACCGCCATGGCCATCGTGCGCGAGCGGGAAAGGGGGACTATCGAGCAGCTTATCGTCACCCCCCTCAAGCCTTATGAGCTCATCGTCGGCAAATTGATTCCCTATGTGGTTATCGCGTTTCTGGACACCCTGGAGGTCCTGGCCATCGGGTCTTTCTGGTTCGGAGTGCCCATCAAGGGCAGCATACCGCTTCTCCTGGCCCTATCGGTTCTGGCCTTGATGACCTCCCTGGGTATGGGACTATTCATCTCCAGCGTTTCCAACACCCAACAGGAATCCATGCTCCTCAGCTACTTCATCATGTTGCCTTCCATATTCCTGTCGGGTTTCTTCTTCCCCATCAGGGCGATGCCAAAGGTTTTGCAGTACCTGAGCTATGTCGTTCCTTTAACCTACTTCCTGGTCATCGTGCGGGGGATCATTCTAAAGGGGATTGGGTTGGAACTCTTGGCCGAACAGGCCATAGCGATGGCGATCTTTGGTGTGGCGATGCTGACCTTAGCGGCAGCGCGTTTCCGCAAGCGGCTGGAATAGCCAATACCCCATAACTGACAACGAATGGGTGGGAGACGGAGAGTGGAGATTAGGGAATGGAGATTGTGAACGAGGCAATCATAGAGACGAGGAACCTGACCAAGCGATTCAACACTGTGGTGGCTGTTAGTGGGCTGAACCTGGCGGTCAGGCGGGGCGAGATTTTCGGCCTGGTGGGACCAGATGGAGCGGGTAAAACCACCACTATCCGCCTGTTGGCAGGCATTATGGTCCCCACTGAAGGCACAGCAACAGTGGCTGGCTACGATACGGTGAAACAAGCGGAGGAGATCAAGAAGCGCATCGGTTACATGGCCCAGCGCTTTAACCTCTACGGCGACCTCTCAGTGGTGGAGAACCTGCGCTTCTTCGCCGACGTTTTCCAGGTGCCGAGGCGGGAGAGGGAGGAGAGGCTGGTTCAACTGCTGGAATTCGCCCGGTTGACGGAGTTCCGCTCTCGACGAGCGATGCACCTCTCGGGGGGGATGCAAAAGAAGCTGGCCCTGGCCTGTACCCTCATTCACCGTCCGGAGGTCCTCTTCTTAGACGAGCCTACCACGGGGGTTGACCCTGTGTCTCGACGTGAGTTCTGGGATATTCTACTGGACCTGCATCTGCAAGGCATCACCATCTTCGTCAGCACGCCATACATGGACGAAGCCGAGCGCTGCTCCCGCGTGGGCTTCATGCACCAGGGCCGCCTCATCGTCTGCGATGAGCCTAACAGGATCAGGGAAGTAGTGCAAGGCGACCTGATCGAGGTCAGGTCCAGCGATCTTCGCCAGGCCAGAAAGGCCCTTGAGGGGCGAGAGGGCATCCTAGAAATACAGACCTACGGCGATTTGCTGCACGTCTTCGTGGATAGCGCTCCTCAGCGGATACCGGAGCTCGAAGACCATCTGGCCGCCCATGGGATTGAGGTGGAAGGCCTTCGCCAGACTCGGCCGCGCATGGAGGAGGCGTTTATCTCGCTGATCCGCAAACACCAGGAGGGGAAATAAGCAACGTTTTAAGTCTTTGCGTTTCACGTGGCGCGTCAAACGTCAAACGTGATGAGGGGGTCTTTGTGAGCGAATACGCCGTTGAAGCTGCCCATCTAACCAAGAGGTTTGGCGATTTCACCGCTGTGGATGGGGTGAGCTTTACCGTTGAGCGAGGCGAGATTTTCGGTTTTCTGGGGCCCAACGGGGCCGGCAAGACGACCACTATCCGCATGTTGCTGGGTCTCCTGAGGCCCACTAGCGGTAAGGCCAAGGTGCTGGGCTTCGATATCACCAGGGAGACCGAGAAGATCAAAGAGCGCATAGGCTACATGACGCAGCGCTTCAGCCTCTATGACGACCTGACCGTCTCTGAGAATCTGGACTTCTTTGGCAGAACCTATGGGGTCCGGGGACGTCGCTTGCAGGAGAGGAAACAATATATCCTGGAGATGGCTGGCCTTAAGGGACGCGAACGCGAGCTGACCAGGAATCTCTCGGGCGGTTGGAAGCAGCGATTAGCCCTGGGCACAGCCTTCATTCACGAGCCAGAAATGCTTTTCTTGGATGAGCCAACCGCTGGAGTTGATCCCATCTCACGGCGGGCTTTCTGGGACCTGCTTTACCAATTGGCTGAAGAGGGAACCTCTATCTTCGTCACCACCCACTACATGGACGAGGCTGAGCACTGCCAGAAGCTGGCCTTTATCCAGCGGGGGCGGATTGTTGCTCAGGGGTCGCCCCGACATATTAAAGAAGTTGAGATGCGGGGGCAGGTGCTGGAGATAGATTGCGCTCGTCCCGACATCGCTGTCTCCGCCCTGCGCGAACTTGGCCTGTTCGATGAAGTCGCTCTCTATGGCTCACTGATCCACGTGGTAGCTGAGGACATCGAAGCGCATAGGTCACTTATCATGGAAACCTTGCAGGAAAAAGGGGTTAACGTACGAAGTATGGACCTCATCCCCCCCTCACTGGAAGACGTGTTCATTTCCACCGTCCGGGAGCAAGAGCAGTGAATTGACAGGCCTGCGCAGCAGGTCGGGGGGTGTGAGGTGCCCCCCAACATCCCCTCTTCTTGTCGCCAGTGTGGGGCATTGGCCCAGTCAGCCATGCCCTGAACAGGAAAAAGTGGGGTTGAGGGGGTACCCCTCAAGCTCCCCAGGCTTCGCTGCGCAAGCCCATTGACAGGAGGCGACCATGACGGCAGACGAGATTTTAGCCCTGTTGCAGCAGGGCAAGGGACAGGAAATAGATTTCAGACCCGAGGGGATTTCTGCCAGCAAATTGGCGGAATCCCTGGTAGCCTTGGCCAATGCCAATGGGGGCACGGTTCTGGTAGGCATTGACCCCAAAGGGGACAGGCTACAGGGGCTGCAGGATGCCGAAGCAGCTCGCGGCAAAGCATTGGAGGCCGCTCTCCTGACCGACCCTCCCCTCATCATTCCGCTGCCAGAGGTGGTAACTCTGGAGGACAAAGATGTCCTGATTATCACTGTCCCCCCAGGTCTACCCCATGTCTATAGCCTGCGGGGAAAGTACCTGATCCGCGTCGGCGCTCAGAACAAGCCCCTATCTCCCCACAGGCTGCACCGGTTGATGATCGAGCGGGGTGAGGTAAGTTTCGAATCGCTGGTACCCCCTGATGCCACCCTCGGCGATATAGATTGGGACAAGGTGGAAAAATATGTGGCCTCGCTGGAGGGATTGAGCGCGACTACGGTTGAGGAGGCCCTGCACAGCCGCGGTTGTCTGGTACGTGAGGATGGGGGCTATCGGCCCACTTATGCGGGCATCCTCCTGTTTGGTAAGCAACCGGAGCGCTTTGTGAAGTCCAGCGAGATCATTGTGGTCCGCTACCCTGGGCGGGAGATGAGCGATGAATTCGTGCGAGAGGACATCCGGGGCACCCTGCCCGATCAGATTCGCCGCGCTGAAGCCTTCTTGGTGAGCAACATGAAGCGAGGGGTCCGCCTGGTGAGCCTGGAGAGGGAAGAACAGGTGGAATACCCCACCAAAGCGGTGCGCGAGGCCATCGTCAACGCCGTGGCCCACCGCGACTACAGCATTCGCGGCGATGAGATACGCATTTTCATGTTCAGCGACCGCATCGAGTTCTACAGTCCAGGCCACCTGCCAGGCCACGTGACAGTGGACAACATCGTTGAGGAGCGATTCTCCCGCAACGAGGTCATCGTCCAGGTGCTGGCCGACATGGGCTTTATCGAGCAACTTGGTTACGGGATTGATCGCATGATCAAACTGATGCGGGATTACGGATTGCCGTCTCCGCGTTTCCAGGAGACAGCGGGCGGATTCCGCGTCACCCTTTACGGGCCTGGGGAGGGTTTGGTAAGCGAGGAAGTAGACCTGAGTCGCTGGTCTCACCTGGACCTGAACCATCGCCAGGAGAAGGCCTTGGCCTATCTGCTTGAGAAAGGGCGCATCACCAACCGGGAGTACCAGGAACTCTGCCCTGAGGTCAGCTCCGAGACCATCCGTAGAGACCTGGCCGATCTGGTGAACAAGAATGTGCTGCTGAAGATAGGGAGGAAACGGGCCACTTATTACATCTTCAAGTGACTGCACCCATAACTCAGCCTAACCTGAGAAAAGGACCACCAGAGTCCCACCGAGTTCCTATGAGTTCCCCCGAATTCCCAGGCCTGAGTCTAGCAATTACCAAAACACCAACGAGAGAGCGCGCTTGACCGAGAAATCGCCTAGTACAATCCTGAGATCGGCTTGGAAGCCCATCCTGATTTGTTTACTGGGGTTGATGGCCCTTCAACCCCTGCTCAGGCCCGCCATGACCTGCAGCGATGACGGGGGGCATTACCTGATCCGCTTCGTGGAGCTGGATCACTGCCTGCGCCAGGGCGTTCCCTGGCCCCGCTGGACTCCCGACCTGGTCTACGGCTACGGTTACCCGCTCTTCAACTTCTTTCCTCCCCTATCCTTCTACCCCGCCGAACTCTTTCACCTGCTGGGCCTCAGCTTCGCCCAGGCCTGGAACGCCGCCCTTGCCCTCTACATCCTGTTGACCGGGATGACCATGTACCTCTTCGCTAAAGATGTCTTCGGCGAGACGGCGGCCTGGGTAGCGGCGGTGGCCTACATGTACGCTCCCTATCAACTGTACAACGCTCTCAACCGGGGCAACCTCGGTGAGGCGCTGGCCCTGCCTCTGCTGCCCCTGATACTCTGGGCCTTTCGCCGCCTCATCATCAGAGGCGAAACCCGCTACCTGGTCGCGAGCGCCCTATCCTACGCCGCCCTGATCCTCACCCACAATGTCATCAGCCTCGTATTCACCCCCGTGCTGCTGCTCTATGCTATTGCCCTGTGGTTGTTGAAGAGAAGAACAACTCGTTCGCCGAGGGTCTCTGACCAAGGCATAGGGGGCTCGGTCGGGAGACCTTCGGCCAACCTGAAAATGCCGAGATCACTCTCGCTCGCCGCCGCAGCGCTGTTGCTTGCTCTGGGCCTCAGCGCTTTTTTCTGGCTGCCGGCGTTCCTCGAGAAGCAATGGGTGAAGATCCACCTGGCCTACACGCCAGCGGGCATGAACTACCACTACAATTTTCTCTCCCTGGGTGAACTCTTCTCCCTACCGCTTCCTGTCCACACCGCCCTCATGAATCCCGCTCCTCCCCGCAGCCTGGGGATGGTGCAGTCGGCCCTGGCCCTGCTAGCTGTGATTGGCTGTTGGGGTTTCAAGGATAGGGAGAAACGCCTTCACGTCCTGTTTTTCTCCTTTGTTCTCATCAGCCTCATCTTCATGGTCCTTCCCCAGTCAGTAGCCGTCTGGGATCATCTGCCCCTGCTCGAGTACGTCCAATTCCCCTTTCGCTTTTTGGGGATGGCCAGCCTGGCCGCCGCTCTGCTGGACGGTGCAGCTATCTACCTTCTCTCCTCACGTTTGACGTTTGACGTTTCACGTTTCACGTTTCACGCTTCAAGCTTCAAAATATCCCTCCTCATCCCAGCGACCATTCTAGCAGTCGAAGTCCTCATCATTGCTCTCAGCCTGCCCTGGCTCTACCCGCGCTACTGCTATACCACCAAGGGCCTGTCCATAGCCAACCTGGCCCGGTTGGAACGCAGCCTGGGGGTCATCGGAGCCACCTCCGCTGGCGAGTACCTGCCCATCTGGGTGAAGCAAGTGCCGTCGGGGTCGAGCATGGAAGCCATGTATCGCGCTGGATCTCCCATCGAGCGCCTGGAGCCATCTTCGCTACCCGAGGGGGCGGTGCTCAAGTCAGCAAACTATGGCCTGACCTCAGCCGATATCCTGATAGACAGCCCTCAGCCTTTCCAGGCGGTCTTCAACACCTTCTACTTTCCGGGCTGGAAGGCCTATGTGGATGGGCAACAGGTGCCCATAGCCCCCACCGAGCTCTACGGCCTGATCAGCTTCCAGGTCCCTGCGGGGGAGAGCACCATCCAGTTACGCTTTCAGGATACCTCCCTCCGCCTGGCCGCCAAAGCGCTTTCAGCGCTCAGCGCTCTCATCGTCCTGGCGGTGGTCATCTGGTCCTTGGTCAAGTGGTCAGGTGGTCGGGTGGCCAGCCATAATACGCAATACGCACTACGCACTACGTTTTGGGTTCTCCAGGGGACATTGGCTATAGCTCTGCTTGTGGCCAAAGTGGTCTACATTGACCGCCACGATAACTGGTTCAGGCGGAGTGGCTTCGATGGATCTCGGGTGGAGGGGGTGCAGGTGCCGCTGGAGATTAACTTCGGCGGGGAGATGATGCTTCTTGGCTACAATCTTTGCCCCACTGCGGTTGAGGCCGGGGGTACCTTCCACCTGGACCTCTATTGGAAGGCGCAGCATAGGCTGACCACTGAGTACAGTGCCTACGCTCGTCTCAAAGATGCCCAGTCCAACCTCTGGAGCCCAAAGGATAGCCGACGTCCTGGGAGGTATCGGGACTATCCTCCGACCACCACCTGGCCACTGGACGAATACGCCCAGGACTCCTACCAGATACAGGTGCTGCCGGGCACGCCGCCTGGGGAATATGACCTCGTGGTTGGAGCCTTCTCCAAAACTACCCTGGAGGAACTGGACATCTTGGACGAGCAGGGGGGCGCGGTTGGCACCTCCGTAGTTATAGGCAAGCTAAGGGTGGTGCGGCCAAGGAAACCGCCTTCCATTGAGGATCTGGACATGCAATACCCTGTGGCTATCGGCTTTGAAGGCGAGCTGGAGTTACTGGGCTACAACATGGATCGCGTCAGCGTGCAGGCGGGGGAGGGCCTCCACCTGACCTTTTTCTGGCGGGGCAGAGGTAGGATGAATCAGCACTACGCTGTCCTTCTGCAACTGGTGGATGAGGAGGGAGGTACTGTGTCAGAGAAGGTTTTCCCGATTGCCAGCGATGTTTACCCTACAACCGAGTGGCAGAGAGGGGAAATAGTTCGCAGCCAGCACTATTTTCTCGTTCCCGCAGGGGCTTCAGCGGGTGCATACCGCCTTCAGTTGGTGGTGGCAGATCAAGACGGAGTGCCACTGGCGACAGCCGTTGACTTGGGCGAGTTGGCGGTTGAGGTGCCGGAGCGCAAAATGATCATGCCCACCATTGAGAATCCCATGCAGGTCAACCTGGGCGACCGGGTAACCTTCCTTGGCTACGACCTGGACACCACGGAGGTCAAGCCTGGGGGTGTGCTTCACCTGACTTTGTACTGGCAGGCCAGGGGAGAAATCAAGGGATGGTACAAGGTTTTCACCCACCTTCTGGATGGCCAGGACCGCATCTGGGCGCAGAAAGACAGCGTGCCGGTGGGGGGAACGCGGCCGACGACGGGATGGGTGAAAGGCGAGATCATCGTAGATGAATACCAGCTAGTGGTAGATCCCGATGCTCCTGATGGTGATTACATTTTGGAGGTCGGGATGTATGAGGAGGGCACAGGCCGGCGCTTGAGGGTGCTAAATGAGAGAGGACAGACCGTGGGAGATCGGGTTTTGCTAGAGAAGGTGAGAGTCGAACGATAAAGTGTGGTCAGGGTCGCCTTGGGGCCGTGAATCCCACTCCATTGTCCTCAACGCCCTGGGTGTTAAACAGGGCGATGCATCCCTCGAACATCCGATGGGCCAAGGTATCCCAACCCAAAGCGTCCTGTATCGCTGAGGGATCGAGGTGGCGTAAGAATCACAAGAGGTTGTCTTCTACTCCAGCTTAAGTTTAGCCGGCTTTGTGGCTACTGTTTACCATTCAGGGTGATCTGCAATCGCTCCATAGCTTCTTGTAGCTCTATTCCCTTAGCTAGTGCTAGCTCACTAGCCAGAAAAGTTTGGGCTCGGCGATAGATCTTGCTATCAGCCATGGTCAGCCCCTTTTGATGATCACGCCAAGCCAAATTGCGCACTACCTCGGTCACTTTAATGAGATCCCCTGTCCTAAGTTTTTCCTCCGCGCGTGCTTGTCGTTCTCTATGGTCATCGGGTAAATTATCAGCGGGGGAGGTCAATATATTCATGGCCCGTGAGATATCGCGCGCCCCTGATACCGGCCGCAAACCTATAGTTTGCACCTTATCAATGGGAACCATCACCACACCATCATAAGCGAGAAGGTCAATAACGTAGTAACGCCCGGTGCCCTGCAGGAACTTTTTCTCCTCGATGTCTATGATCTTTCCAGCGCCATGATAGGGGTGCACGACTTTGTCGCCGATCTTAAACATGAACTTCACTGCAGGGGCCTCCTCTCTGTAGCAAACACAAACATCACCTCTTGGTCTGAGCACATTTTATACAAAGAGTAGTATGCGGGAGCACGGCTAGCCGTTCATCATCTATCTTCTGGCCGCACACCTCGCATATACCATAGCTTCCCTCTTGCATTTTGCGCAATGCAGCCCTGATGGATTTGGCCTTGGCCTCTAGGCTCTGACGCAGAGCGAGGTTGAATTCCCACTCGTAGATAGTTGGGCTTCCCTTGCCTATGCCATAGTCTGCTTTGTCCTCTAGCTTCTTATTCAGTTGCTCGATCTCGGCAAGGGTCTCTGCCAATTCCTTCTCTAGCCTCTCTCTATCTGGAGACATGTGAGTTACTACCTCGCTGTGAAGGTTTTGCATCGCTGCAAACACCTCCTTCTTCACCAAAAAACTCGGCATCGCGCCTCGCCAAGATATCTCTGAGGCCTAGAGCCGAGTTTTGACAATCTAGCATCCTCCAAGGTCAACAAGATGATGTGAGAGTATAGGTAGCTCTCACTCCGATCTGTTTCTATAGCTCTCGCTTAACCCAAAACCTTGACCAAAACTATCAGGAGGATGTCAGGGGGTATCCTCAGAACAAGCGGGCACTGCTTATTTCAAACCGAAAAGTATCCCAACTATTCAACCAACATGGGATAATTCTCGGAAATGGGGAACGATCTTTTGTTCGTTATCATTTAGATTATACCTCATCTAAGGGTATTTGTCAAGAAATTGACAATCTTCTCTTTATACAGTATAATCATTAATGAAAATGAAACCGGTGTGATCCAAACCTATCCCTTAAGAGGACATGGATATTTAAAGTGTAGTTTGCCTAAGCACGGATTATGAAATGCTTCTGAAAATCCGGATGAGATGAATTGCTCTACTAAACGCCTATCCCAAAAATGCTCACGGCGGACCTTAGTCCGCCGCTGGACTAAGGTCCAGCGGGAGCAAAAAGACTTTTCGGATAGGTACTAAGAGCCTGTTCGGAACCACTTCTGTTAACGCTGAACTGTTCGGGAGGGCTCACGGCGGAGCTGTAGTCCAACAGCGGAGTAGCGTCTGCCATAAGCAAGTTTTCGGATAGGCACTAAGTACTAACGGCAAACACCCGCTACCAAGGTATCAAAAGGCTCGGCTACTATCCTCGTCTTCTCCGGGATAGGTTGGTCGGGCCTTTTCTCATATATGGGGCCTGCGCAGCAGGTCGGGGGGTGTGGGGGGTGTCCCCCCAATATCCCCTCTT
>CAZRSI010000074.1:8919-11503 GCA_964602575.1 uncultured Anaerolineae bacterium | reverse complement strand
CATCTATGAGGAGAGTATGTTATGCCCGTCATCGTTAGCGCGGCGGAGGCGAAGAGAAACTTTTCCGAGCTTATCGGCAGGGCGGCCTATGGACGTGAGCGAATCATCATCGAGCGCAAGGGCAAGCCGATGGTGGCGGTCATTGGCCTAGAGGACTTCAGGCGTCTCGAGGCCCTGGAAACCCGAATGGAGAGCGAAACCCACACCCACCCTATCATGCGGGCCTTCGGGGGCTGGGCCGACCGCAAGGACCTCGATAAGTTGCTCGATGAAATCTACACTGCTCGCAAGCGAACTCTGGGGCGTGAGGTCGAGTTGTGATGTTCGTCCTGGACACCGATCACTGCATCGAGATTCTGAGGGGCCGGCTCGATGTCACAGACAAGATTTCGCCGACCACGCCTCTGTTCGTGACGGCCATCGGCGTGGGCGAGCTTTACTATGGTGCCCACAAATCCGACCGCCCACAGCACCACTTGAAGCAATTGGCTATGCTTTTGGAAGGGGTAACTGTGCTGCCCTTTGATAGTGAGGTAGCTCGCATCTATGGAAAGACCAAAGCTGATTTAGCCAGGAAAGGCAAGTTTATCGGCGAGCCAGACATCCAGATTGCCAGCATCGTCCTCTGCCATGATTTCGTATTGGTCACCCACAATCAAGAACACTTCCGACGGGTGCCAGAGCTTAAGCTGGAAGATTGGTTGACCTGATTTATCCTCGCTTCCTCTCACCCTTCAACCTGGATAATGGCCTCCTGCCGGCCTCAACCATGATGAAAGCCATGCCGGAGGATGAGCAGTATGATCCAGAAGTCCTTCCGCAGTCGCTTCATTGTCCTTGCCTCCTGATACCGGAAAGGTGCAACGCACTTCCCGAGCCAGTCGCTATCACATCAGCATAACAGGATTTGGAGCATGATTTCGTCCCTACAGCGGTTCTTAAGTGCGTTGCACCTGTAAGTGCAGCTGTAGTACTAAGGAGATATTGCTATCCCCTCGATGATCACCTTATCGTCCACAATTTTCATCTCCTTGTCCAGCACTGGCAAGCGGGCCATGGTGGAGAGGAGATAGAGGCCCACCTCGATCTGGTATTCTCCTGGAGGTGCTTCGTAGGATAAGCGCACTCTGTGGGTGTCTTCGATGATTTCGCCTTCTTTCCACTGGCTGGTGGGATAGGTACCCTGGACAGGCCCTATGTCCTCCTGTCCCCAGATGCGCTGTTCGTCATCTATGATGTGGACGAAGACGGTGTAGTCCTCATCCATCCTCTGCAAGCACTGCCAGGTGAGGGAGAGCTCCAAGGTATCGCCAGGGCGAAGCTTCTTTCGGTCGAGGTCGTATCCCAACAGCAGGATCTTGTTGTCGAAGTTGACGGCCGGGCGGCCGGTACTTCGCACATGGATAGGCTGCAGAGAGCATCCCTCGGTCAGGGGAGCCAGCCAATGGCATCTCACCGGCAGCATCTCGCCAGAACCGTGGCTCAACCCCACTCGCAACTCGACCTTCCCCTCAGTTGCAGGCATAGTTAGCTCATGGCTGGTTTGCACGATCTGGCCCACTCTCCAGCGCGAGGTCGGATATTCGCCAAAGAGGGGAGGAGTATCTTCCTGCCAGAGCACGTTCCCAGTCTCATCCATCAGTTGCAGGGTGATGTCATAGTCCGTTTGGCCTTCGCGCAGTCTCTGCCAGTAGAGAGCCAAGGGAATCTGTCCATTGGGGCGGGCGAATTTGGGCCGATCGTATCCCAACAGGATCAACTCACCACCGAAGGTGGCCCGCAGGGGGGAAGCGATGGCCCAATCCTTTGGAGATTCCCTTCCTTCCCGCGCCAGAATGTGAACCCAGCCGATCTGAGCGCTCCAAACGCCTTCCAGGCTGAAAGGCGGGAAAAGGCCCACTTCCAGCCTGTACGTACCTGGGGGCAGGGTCTTGCTGATGGCTAGATCGTGGAAGTCGGGGATGATTTCCCCAGGCTGCCAGGCCACCATTGGGTAGTAGCCGTTTACGGGATGGTGCCCCTCTTCCTCCAGCCAGATGTGCCCGCTACCGCTTACTAGGCGTAGGCGCACGTGGTAGTTGGTTTCCATCTTACTTTCCGCTTGCCAAAACAGGGTCAAGCGCAGGTGGCCTGGGGGCTCGATGGTCAGAGAATCGGCTTCGTAGCCCAAGAGCCGAATGCCCTGGCCGAAGGAGCAGGGGAGCATGGGAGCTGGTGAGCATAGGAGCGAAGTCTCTGCATCCTGCATTCTGTCTCTTGCATCCATGAGCGGTGTCATGCCCACCTCCACCAGAGGGCCCAGAGAACGCAGGTGGAATCGCCCTTCCAGGCCCGGCAGGTAGCGAGCCAGGTAGACGGTTTGGCTTTTAGCCAGGCGGGTATCCAGTTGCTGGCGATAGCCTGCCTCGTCGCCCATGACGATGATGTCGAGATCGGGCCGCACTCCCTCCACCTGCTGGAGGTAGTAGAGAGGCGCTATCTTCTCGCTGTCAGCCAGGATGGCGGCTTCGGGGGCTAAGTCCAGCTCCAGCACATATTGACCCCAGCGGTAGGCCTCCCAGCCGTGCCGGCTCATATCCACCTG
>CAZRSI010000074.1:0-8819 GCA_964602575.1 uncultured Anaerolineae bacterium | reverse complement strand
AAGATGAGGTGAGCAGGGATGAGAAAGGCTGAGATGTCAGGGACGTAGTAACAGAGGCCGTAGGTGAAATAGGCGAGGTAAGCAATCAGCAGAAAAATAGCTTCTCGGCGTTTTTTTATGAACAGCCAGGCCAAGCCCAGCAGCCCCAGTATCAGCCCGGCCCAGTTGTACTGCTTCAGGATGAGGCGAGCGAGAATGGCATAGCGCTCAGGGTCTTTGAGCCAGGCGTCCCAGTGGAGGGCGCCGCGGAAGCGGCTGCCCAGCACCCAGTTGACAAACTCGCCCAGGGCCATGGGGCGCCCATGGAGAGCTGGCCAGCGCAGAGGGAGGTAAAGGTAGACGGAGAGGCCCAGCAAAAAGAGGCCAGGGGCCATCAGCACCTTTTTCATGGCGGTGAAACAGAAACCAGGTTTTTCCCTTTGATCGCCGAAGGTCTCTGACCGAGGCGGAGGGGGCTTGGTCAGGAGACCTTCGCCCATCGTGGGGCGCCACCTGGTCAGCAGGACGTAAATAGCCATAGCCGGAGCCAGGAGGGCCATGGTGAGATGATTGGTCAGGCTGAGGCCGTAGACAAAGGCAAGGAGGCAAGTGGGAAAGTGGGCAGGTAGGCGACAACGTAACTTGCCAACTTGCCAACTCGCCAACTTGTGGGCTTGCGAACTTGCAAACTTGCCAACTTTCAAAAGCAGATACAGCACCAAGGCCACAAAGAACGCATTTAGCGTATACACCTCCGCGATCACCGCCTGGGACCAGAAGGTGCGCGAGAAGGCGAAGGTCAGAGCTACCAGCGTGCTAATGAGTCGCTGGTGAGTCAGATACAACAGGCAAAGATAAAGGAAGACAATGGTCAGGCTGGCGAAGAGAGGCGACATGAGATTGACTCGATAGGCAACGTTGCCGATGGGGAGAAAGGTGAAGAGCTTCCCCAGTAGAATGTACAGAGGGTAGCCACTGGGATGAGCGACACCCAAGGTGTAGGAGACCACCTGGAACTCAAAGCTGTCAGCTTCGCCTACGGTGGGGGAGAGAGTGCTCAGGTAGGTGATGAAGGTGAGGGCGAAGAGGCCCAAGGGAAGTCCAAAGTTCAAAATCCAAAGCTCAAAGTTTGTACTGAGCGCAGCTGAGGTATCTAATCCCTTTTTGAGCAAGAGCTTGATTTTGAGAGCCAAGACCAGGAGGGAGCAGCCACATAGCAGCACCTTGGCCTGCAAGGGGTTCACTTCCTTCTGGACCAGGTAGAGGAGCAATAAAAGGAGGGGGATGTAAGTTAGGGCATCGTCCGTGAGGGCCTCATTCAATGGAATCTTGGCCTGTCGAGCCCATAGGGTTGAGTAGAGGCGCCAGAGAATGAGTAGGACGAAGGCAATGCCTAGCGTCAAAAGGGCTGTCTGAGGTGGGGAACTGAGCCCGGCCAGGGTGTAATAGCAGTTCTCCGCCAGGAAGCGGCTGGTGAAGGCCCCTAAAATGAAACCGGCTCCTAATACAGCGATCCAAAGCACAATACCCAATTATCGAGTATCCAGTCTCCAAGTCCTCATGGAGCTACTTCTAAAGCCATATTGTCCAGGTATCCGAAGGCTCGGGCGAAGTCGGCGGTGGCGTAGAAATGTTCCAGCCCATCGTAGGGGTCATTTACCCAGAAACCTTCCTCGTTGTACCCAGTCACCACTACCGTGTGCTCGTAGTTGACCATCTTTACTTTCTGTCCTGAGCTAAGGGCGATTTCCACCGGCTGTTCTGCCCTGAGCTTGAATGTGATCCAGGCTATGACCGGGTGTCTTCTGTCCAAAGCTCTTCTGATGCCATCCACCCCGCCCTCTACAGGAGTGGCCTCCAGACCGTGGGCTGCCAGGATTTTTCTGATGGGTTCGGCATATACACCATAGTCCACCAAACCACCGGGGGCGCCATCCAATCTGCCTCTAAAGCCCAGATCGGGATTCTCGTCTCTGGGCAAAGCGGCGATGATCTCCCCCTCGCTTAGGGGAACCCCGTAGAAGTTAGCCACCATAGAGGCGGCGGATGCCTCGCAAGTCAGGCTGTAATCCTGTTTGTCCCGTGGCACATTCAACTTTATTTCTGCAATAGCGGGGGTTTCCTCCAACAATCCACTGCTCTTCAGCAACTCTATCTCGTTGCTGAGATTCTCTATCTCCGAGCGTAGGGTCATCTGGTCTTCCCGCAGAGCCTCAACATCCCTCTTGAGGGCGGCGACATCGGTGCTCATCTGAGGAATTACCCGCTCAATGGTCTCCACTCTATCCATGAGGGAGGCTATGTCTTGTCGGATGGCCTTTTGTTCTTGGCTTAAGGCCTCTATTTCAGCTTTCAGAGCCAGGGTATCCCGTTGTTCTGAAGTGAGGAACAATCGTATGCTGGCCATAAGTGCGATGGCTACCACTGCACTAGCGACCAGCACGATCACAGGGATCTGGGTTTTGGGGTTAGCGGGTTTTAGTTCCAGGCGTTGCCTTGTTCTCACAATGCGCCCTACTCCGTTGGACTTGATTCCGGCGTTGGCGTAGGTTGTGGTTCTGGCAGGCCGAAATAGTAGCGCAGGATCTTGGCAGCAATGGGTGCCGCCGTTGTGGTTCCCTCGCCCCCACCGGCGACGAAGATAACCAGGGCGATCTCGGGATTCTCAACGGGAGCGAAGGCAGTGAACCAGGCATGGGTAGGCAGATGGCCCTCGTCATCTATCGGGGGGCCGGGATACTCAGCGGTGCCCGTCTTGCCGGCCACCGATACTCCTTCCAGTCTGGCCTGCCAGCCGGTACCCCATTCCACAGCGGCCTGCAGCCCCTCGCGCACTATGGCCAGGTTCTCCTGCGAGACTGGAACATGCCCCATAACCTCTGGAGCAAAAGATTTGACCACCCGGCCATCGGCATCGGTTATCTGATACACGATCTGGGGTCGGTAAAGTGTTCCGCCGTTGGCTACTGCTGCTGTGGCATTTAGAAGTTGCAGAGGAGTGACCAGGATGAAACCCTGACCAATGGCCAGGTTATACGTATCGCCAGTGGCCCAGCTTTCGGCGTAGTTGATTCGCTTCCACTTTTTCGTGGGTACCAGGCCAGAGGCCTCCCCCGGAAGGTCTATTCCGGTTGGTTGGCCCAGCCCGAAGGCGTGGGCATATTCAGCTAGTCGTTCCAACCCCAAGCCTTGGAATTCTTTGTAGCCCCCCGCGATCTGGTAGAAGAAGATGTCGCAGGAGTGGGCAATGGCCTGGACGATGTTGAGAGGGCCGTGGCCTCTATTATACTTGTGGATCCAGCAGAAGAACTGTTGGGCCAACTCAGGATCATCAGGGAAGTACTTGTTGGGGAGCCAGAGAGTGCCCTGACAAGTCAGGGTCGTCCTGCGGTTAATGATACCTTCCTCCAACGCGGCGGCGGCGGGTATGATCTTGAAGGTAGAACCAGGTGGGTATTGACCGCTGATGGCGTGGTTGACCAAGGGCTTGCTGGGATCCTCTGTCAACCGAGTCCAATCTTCCTGGGAGATACCGCTGGCGAAGAGGTTGTTGTCATAACTGGGCAGGGAGACAAGACTCAGAATCTCACCGGTTTGGGGATTCATAGCTATAGCTACACCGCTCTCGGACCCTGCTTGCTCCATACCCTGACGCAGGGCCTCTTCCGTGAAATGTTGCAGGTCCAGATCAACAGTCAAGATAAGGTTATGGCCTGGTGTCGGGGGATGAGGGTCTCCCACTGAGCGCACCTCCCGTCCGGCCACATCCACCTCCACGTACTTGTAGCCTTTGCTACCACGCAGTTCCTGCTCGAAGGTGAACTCCACGCCGGTTAGCCCCACTTTATCATTGGGATCATAGCCTTGCTCAACATAGGTTTCCACCTGTTCGCCAGGGATAGGCCCCATGTAGCCAATGACGTGAGACATCAAAGGACCCGTGGAGTACTGACGAATAGGTGTTATCTCGATGAGCACTCCGGGCAGGTCGAGATGTTCCTCTTCGATGATGAAGACTGTATCACGGTCTACATTGGTTTTGATGGTAACAGGGCGGTAAGGGGCCTCATCGCGTGCCTCATCTACTATCTCTTTGATGCCCTTGTGGGGGGAGAAAGGACCAGCGGCTGCTGCCGCCGTGCTAACGGGGACCCCAAGAAGTTCCGATAGGCGGGAGAAAACCCTCATGGCTTCTTGTTCATCTTGGGGTAGATAGGCTGGCACGATTGTCACGGAGAAGCTGGGGATATTTCGCACCAAGATACGCCCGTGGCGATCATAGATGACGCCCCGGAGGGCTTCGATAGGCACCAGGCGGAAACGGTTGCGGTCGGCCAGCATTCGATAGTGTTCGCCTTCGACAATCTGCAGCCGCCACAGTTGGAAGGCAAAGGTCAAAAAGACCATGATGATGACGACCCGAAAGGCCCAAAATCTTCTTTTGAGGCTTAAATCAGGCAGGGAATCCATCCTATTTCTCCCCCTGGGTCACAGGGCCATTTCTTTTGGTCCCGTCCTACGGTGGAGCCAAAACAGGGCTTTGTAGATGAAGGGAGATAATAGCACATTGAACAAGGCTGAGGGTAGCACCACTTTGACCAAGGTATCTGCCCACACAATCGAACAACCCCGCATGTACAGAAAGAGGAGGAAAAACAGGTCGTAAATCAAGGTGGCAACCAAAGTTGCGATCAGAGGGAGAGCGAGATGGGTGCGGAAAACGCTCAATTCCCCCAGGCCGGCCAGCAGGCTCAGCCCCGCAAGAATCACTGTGCAGGTTCCAAAGGGGGCAGCTGAGACCAGGTCCAGCCCTATTCCTCCCATCAGCGCCCAGATAATGCCCTCTCTTGCTCCCCGCAGCAGGCTCCAGGAGATGACTACCAGCAGCACAAGATCCGGCTTCACGCCCAGGAAGGCCACGTAGGGCATAACAGTCGTCTGTATGATAACGGTGGTGACCAGTAGCAGCGCGGCAGCGTAAACACTCATGGCGATTTCACCCGGTTGGAGGTTAAAGCGTTGCATATACTCAAGGTACCAGTTTTTCGAATTCGGTGGGCAGGAAGTTGGTGATGACCAGCACGAACTCCAGTTTGCTGAAATCCACGGTGGGGCGAACGCGGGCTTCCTGGAACATCTCGATGTCGCGTTGGTAGACGGATGTAACCTGGCCGATGATCAGTTTACTGGGGAAGTTACCGCCCAGGCCGGAGGTGAGGACAATATCGTTTACGTTGACCGTCTCGCCTTGGGGGATGTATCTCATTACTAATCCCTCACCAATCTGACCCTCGACCACTCCTGTAGCACGCGAGCTCTGAACCAGGGCGTTCACCGAACTGGAAGGGTCAATGATAAGCATCACTTTGGCCCAGTTGGAGCCTACGTCGGTGATGCGGCCTACGAGTCCCCGCTCGGTGACCACCGGCATGCCTCTTTCGATCCCCTGCTCAGAGCCCAGGTCAATGATCAAGTAGCTGAGGAAATTGCTGGGGTCACGGCCGATCACCCGTCCCTTAACCTCGGCAGCTTTGTAGCTGTGAGTGGGGTTAGCCTCAGCGAACTTAAGCAGCCTGCGCAGGGTCTCGTTCTCAGCTTCAACCTCTTTCAGGCGCACGTTCTCGATCATCAGGCTGTCAGCCAGGGCTTGCAACTCCTCATTGCGACGACGAAGTTCCCTGACCTCTTGAGTGGTCTGAACGAAATCGCTGATGCCATCAGCCACAGAGATCAGTTTCTCCTGAATGGGGACCATAACGCTTAGAGCTAGGTCTTCGAGGGGTTGGAGGTCATCGTTTTGATCCAGGGCCACTCCGGCCAGACTCAGCGCGATGAGGATGATTATAATTGTGGATCTGCTTGGACGCTTCACCAGAGCTCACTCCTTCCCTTGGCAGGGAGCGTTCACTCGGTGTAGGCGCTCGGGAAAAGCGGTTCCCTACCCAGAGTAGGGGGCCGTGCGCACGGGAGAAAAACTTCTGCAAAGTTGTCCGTTATCATATACTGGCCAAAACCTTGCTCAAGCGGTCTATGTCTTCCAGAACCAGGCCCGCTCCACGGGCCACACAGGTCATTGGGTCATCGGCCACATACACGTGCATTTTCGTTTCTTCGCTCAACCGTTCGGCCAGACCTCGCAATTGGCCCACACCGCCCGCCAGGGCAATGCCTTGCTCCATCAGGTCGGCTATCAGCTCGGGAGGGGTTTCGTCCAGGGCATCTTTGACTGTGTCCACAATGGTGTTTACGGAGCCCGAAATAGCTTCGCGGATCTCTATGCTGCTCACCTCGATCTCTTGAGGCAGGCCAGTAACGAGGTTGCGCCCTCGCAATATCGTGGTCATCTCCTCGGGCAAGGGATAGGCGGAACCGATTTCGATTTTGACTTTTTCGGCCATGCGCTCGCCGATGAGGATGTTGTATTTTTGGCGAACATACTGGATGATGTCTTCGTCCATCTCATCGCCTGCCACGCGTATAGAGCGGCTGACCACGATCCCTCCCAGGGAAAAGACGGCCACCTCCGTAGTGCCGCCTCCAACGTCTATGATCATGTTGCCCATGGCTTCGGTGATGGGGAGTCCGGCTCCGAGGGCGGCGGCCGTTGGCTCTTCGATCAGGAAGGACTCGCGGGCTCCGGCCGAGATGGTGGCATCGTAGACAGCTCGTTTCTCTACCTCGGTGCAACCGTTGGGGATGCCAACCACCACTCTGGGGCGGGGAATGGGCATGATCATCTGGTCGTGAACTTTGTTGATGAAGTAGTGGAGCATTTTCTCGGTGATATCGAATTCGGAGATGACGCCATCACGTAAGGGGCGGATAGCTATGATGTTGGCTGGTGTGCGCCCCACCATCTCCTTTGCTTCTTGGCCGATGGCTAGTACCTTCTTGCTCTTTTTCTCGATAGCTACCCAGGACGGCTCGTTGATGACGATTCCCTTTCCGCGCACGCTGACCAAGGTGTTCGCCGTGCCAAGATCAATACCGATGTCCAGAGAAAACAGTCCCAAAAAGGCATTTAGCGGGTTAAACACGTAGTTATCCTCCTGTGATGCCAGTTATCAGTTACCAGTTATCAGTGTTACTGTTCACTGATTACTGTTTACTGATCAAATTATACCACAAATCACGCAATTGACAAAAAGCCAATACTGGGGTAGAATGAATAACCAATAAGCTGCGAGGAGGTCCTACGATGGCAGAGAAGAAAGTGGGAGAGGTGACGCATTACTGGGGCAAGATCAGCGTGGCTGGTATCAAGCTCACCGACACCTTGAGCGTGGGCGATACCATTCGCATCAGAGGGGCAACCACCGACTTTGAGCAAACGGTGGGCTCCATGCAGATCGAGCACCAGAATATCGAGACCGCGACAAAGGGCCAGGAAGTCGGTCTCAGGGTTAAGGACAAAGTGCGCCGAGGGGATACGGTATACAAGGTGGAATAGTGGATGTTCTAGCCAAGGTCCGCCAGACCATTGACCGATATGGTCTCCTGACTGGCGGTGGGACGCTGGTGGTTGGCGTCTCCGGCGGCCCCGATTCACTCTGCCTGCTGCACATCCTGAAGCGCTTGCGCAAGGACTACGGCGTCGAGTTGCACGTGGCCCATCTCGATCACCGCATCCGAGGTGTGGAGTCGCAGGAGGATGCGGCCTTCGTGGCCAGGCTGGCCAAGGACTGGGGATTGCCAGTGACCGTTGAGGCCTGGGACGTGCCGAAGTTGGCCAGGGATAGCAAGCTGGCCATCGAGGAAGCGGCCCGGCAGGCGCGCTACTCGTTCTTGGCCCAGGTTGCCCTGGCGGTGGGAGCGAAGAGAATCGCCATAGGTCATAACGCCGATGATCAGGTGGAAACCATCGTCATGCACTGGCTCCGAGGGGCGGGGCTGGCTGGCCTGCGAGGAATGCTGCCTCTAACGAATCTGAGAGAAATGCGGCTGGAGGCAGCCTGGCCCGATCACCCTCCCCTGGACCTTCAACTGATCCGCCCCTTGCTGGAGACATCCCGTGCCGAGATCGAGGCCTACTGCCGGCAGCACGAGTTGAAGCCCCGCTTTGATCGCTCCAATCTGGACACCACCTATTATCGCAACCGGCTGCGCCACGAGCTGATCCCCTATCTGGAGACCTACAACCCCAACATCCGAGAGGTATTGCGCCGTTCGGCTTTGGTCATCAGCGCGGACTACGATTTCTTGCAGGCCGAGTTGGAAAAGGTCTGGCCCAACGTTGTTTCCTCAGAGTCGAATGAGGCCATCACCTTTGACCTGGAAAAGTGGCGGGCCCTGCCCTTAAGCCAACAGCGCTCCACCCTGCGGGAGGCCGTTCACCGCCTGCGACGCTCGCTGCGCAACATCAACTGGGTCCACATTGAGAACGCTGTATTGGCCCTGGAGGACAAACCGGCGGGAACCCAGGTCACTTTGCCCCAGGGCCTGATGCTTACCATCGGCTACGAGGATTTCACCATAGCCGACGAGGGTTATGTGCCCGAGGTGGACTGGCCTCTTCTCTTCGTGGAAAGCCTGCCCGTAGCGGTGCCAGGGGTTACGGAGTTGCCCGATGTTGGCTGGTGCCTTGAAGTTGTTGTCACGGAGCGGAGGGAGTTAGGCCAGGCTTATCTGGACAACCCTAACCCCTGGCAGGCTTTTCTCGATTATGAGAAGACGGGCTCGGAATTGGTTTTGCGCCAGCGCCGGGCTGGAGATCGTTTTCAGCCCCTGGGCCTAGGGGGGCATGAAAAGAGCCTCCACACCTTCATGATTGATGTTAAGATACCGCGCTCTATACGGGATTTTATCCCCATCGTAGCTTCGCCCCGGCACATCGTCTGGGT
>CAZRSI010000073.1:0-11604 GCA_964602575.1 uncultured Anaerolineae bacterium | reverse complement strand
ACCCCCACGGCGAAACCCAGTCCCTTTAGTCCAGCCATCTCGAACACCCGGGCCATCTCGTCCGCTGAGACAGCATAGGCGACCCCCCCAACGGCCAGCGCCACGCTCACCGCCCGCAGGGCCATCCATAACCCCGCCCAGAAACCCTGGCTTGAGATGGGGATGCCCAGCAGCGAGAAATCCTTCTCACCAATGAGGAGCGGGCTGAACACCACAGCCGAGGCGACGAGAGCCCAAAACTCCAAACGGCGGATGGGCCTCAGTCCTCCCTGGAATAAAAGGGCGGAAAAAGCGATGACGGCTCCCAGTACCAGGACGAGCCGCCCTCCCGAAGCCAGGATGCTCAGGGCGATGGCCCAAATCAAGAAGGCTAGATGTCCCCAAGTACCCACTGATCGCCGAAAGTCTCCAAGCGTGGAAGAGGTTCGGTCAGGAGACCTTCGCCTATCGTCAGGAGACCTCCTCACAACTGATCGCCGAAGGTCTCCGACCGAGGCGGAAGGGGCTCGGTCAGGAGGCCTTCGCCTGCCGTCAGGAGGCCTTTGCCCATCGTAGATGCCGACAGTCCTCAATTCACTTCCCTCTCAGCCACTGTCAGCCTAGCTCGCACGGCCTTCCCCAGGTCCCAGGCCACCCACCCAGCCAAGCAGCCAGCCACGATGCGGACGAGCAAGAAGACAGCGATGATGACCAGGGCGTAGCCCATCCCAATACCCAGCGCCTTGGCCCCCGCCTTGAGCATCCTCAGGTAGACCTCGTAGATGCCTCGGCCAAGGAAGACATAGGAGCCGAAAAACTTGTGAAAGAAAGTCCACAGCACTGCCAGGCAGCCGGCCAACATGAATCCTCCCCGGCTGGGTTTCCTGGCAAGCAACAGGCCCAGTTCCGCCAACAGGCACTCGATGATGATGGCGATCATGGGGGACAGCTTTACGCCGCCCATGCTCAGGGCCTTCAATATGGCCGTTACCACCCCAATCATCAACACCGAGCCTGTCCGGGGGACAAAGAGACGCCCTATCAGAGCCAGTATCATCCCCAAGGCAGTCATGATGGTGCCGACCCCCACCAGGGGGGTAGCTACAGGTGGGAAGATGAGGTGCAGGTAGGAACCCAAAGCTATCTCCAGCACCCCCCACAGGGCACCGAAAACAGCAATGTAGACCAGATCGCGAGTGGTAAAGCGAGCTTTCATTTCACATCCTCCTGATCGTTATTCTCCGCACGATGGGGGCTGCCCTCTGCAACGATGCGACCATCTCGCAGGAGAAGCACTCGCTGGGCGTAGCGACCCACCAGTTCGTAGTCGTGGGTGATGAGCAGGATAGCCATGCCTCTGCCGTTCAGACGGACCACGTGGTCCATAAACGCGCTCAGGTGGCCCCAGTCTTGCCCCATGGTAGGTTCGTCCAAGATGAGCAAGTCGGGCTGCAAGGCCAGCACCGAGGCCAGGGCCGTGCGCTGCTGCTCGCCGCCGCTGAGGGCGTGAATGCGCCGGTGGCGCAGGGTCTGCAGGTCGGCAATGGTCAGCGTGTCCTCCAAGAGAGCCGGGGTGAGCAGGCCGTAGTTGCGGGGACCAAAGGCTACCTCCTCCTCCACTGTCTCGCAAAAAAGCTGCTCCAATGGATTCTGAAAAAGCAGACCCACTCGTCCCCTAACTTGCTCTTTTCCCTGACGGGGCTTTATCAATCCTGCCAGGAGGCGAGCGAGAGTCGTCTTGCCTGCCCCGTTGTCGCCCACCAAGGCCACCAACTCGCCCCGCTGAATGGAGAGGTCCAGGCCCTTCAGCACTTCCCTCTTCCCGTAGCCAGCCACAACTCCTTCCAGTTCCACCAGGGAAGCAAAGGGTTTCGGATTGTGTGCTTCGGATGTAAGATTCCGCATTCCGAATTCCGCATTCCGCAATCGGAAGTCGCTCTGCGAATGGCCGGTGGGCTGGCGCACGCCTAGCCGATGGAGGAGGTCTCGTCGAGCAAAGACCTCTTCGGGCGGTCCGTTGGCTACCCATCGCCCCTCCTCCAGGAGCAAAACCCGGTCGGCCAAGCGGCCCACCTCCCCCGTTTTGTGCTCAGCGATGACCACTGTAGCACCCTGGGCTCGCACACGTTCCAGAGTGGAGAGTACCTGCCGCGTGCCAGCCAGATCCAGGTTAGAGGTAGGCTCGTCCAAGATGATGATGCGGGGAGACATAGCCAGGACAGCAGCGATGGCCAGACGCTGTTTCTCGCCGTCGGATAGGGTGTTCACGCGGCGGCCTCGCAGGTGGTCCAGCCCTGCGGCGTCCAGAGCCCACTCCACCCGTCGGGCCACCTCGTCTGAGGGGAGGCCCAGGTTGCGGGGTCCGAAGGCCACCTCTTCCTCCACCCGCAGGCAGAAAAGCTGGGTGGCGGGGTTCTGGAAGACCAGGCCCACATGGCCGGCCAGAACCGGCAGGGGGTGTTCGCGAGTGTCCAGCCCATCCACCACCACCCGGCCCTCCATGCGAGCCAACGAGGCATGGGGGATGAGGCCCGCCAGAGCCCGCAGCAAGGTGCTCTTGCCAGAGCCGGAGGGCCCGGTCACCAGCACGAACTCGCCAGGTCGGATGGAGAGGGAAATATCATCCAAGGCCCGGCGATGGCTGTAGTATACGGTCAGATCATCCACTTGAATCATGCTCGGCGAAGAGTTCCTCGATGATAGCCCTGGCGAGAGCCTGGCGGTTCCCCTGGGTGACGGTGAAGGTGCGGAAGGGGATACCGGGAAGCCACTTATGCAATTGTCCTACCAACCCTGGGCGGACCACAAACAGCAACGGTGGAAGCCTGTTCGCAGCAGAGAGATCGCACAGAATCGGGGCCAGTCCTTTCCCCTGTTCCAGCTCCAAGGGGCCGATTTCGTCTACGATTAGGAGATCGCACCCTTGAGAAATCGCTTCCCGGAGCCTGGCTACCGCCCAGGAGAGCGCGTCGGCATCGAAGCTGTAGCGGGCCGTGCGAGGTCCGCCAAGATCATTGTCGGCCTGGGCTAGGAGCCGCCCTTCGCCATCGGCCACCATGAGGGCCTGGTAAGCTACAGGAAAGCCGTCTTCGCCCAGGAGAGCGGGCGAGAGCAGTCCCGCAGGCTGATAGCCCAGCCCACGGGCCAACTCCACCACCTGCTCGCAGACCGTGGTCTTTCCCGCCTGGCGCTCTCCCGTCAGCAGAACGTTCATGGCTCACTGCAGCGGGATGACACAGATAAAGCGTAGCACCGAGTCCCCATCGTTGACGAACTGGTGTTTTTCGTTGGGGGCAACAAAAACAACGTCTCCCTCGCTGAAAGGCATCTTGTCATCCTTGCCTCTCACATACCCCTTGCCATCCAGGATGTAGACTTCATGCTCCCAGGGGTGGGTGTGAAATGGCGAGGCTGCCCCTGGCTCCACCTCGAAGACGCGCATGGCGAAGTTTGGTGCGCCATCCTTCCCGCTGATCACCCAGCGCACAGTGACCCCTGGCGCCTCCAAGGCGGGTTCCGGCCTAACCTGACGGTAGTTTTTCACGAGCATAGAAATTCCTTTCAACTTGGTATTGAGAGCATCTTGACAGAGGATTTCATGACTCCACTCGATCTATCCCTGCCACTTTGTCGAAGTCTGTAGCGTAGGAGTAAATCTCGGTATCTCCTCTTATTCTTTACTTTCTCTAATGTTCTTTACTTCTGTCAATTATACCACCCCCAGCAAGCCCGTCAAACCAGCCTCTCCTTTACTTTCTCCCACAGTGCGTCTTGCTCGGCCAGGCTCAAATCGCTGAGGCTGACACCTTGCTCTCGGCATAGGTCTTCCATCGCTGAAAAGCGTTGGGTAAACCGCTCACAAGCTTCTCGCAGGGCGCTTTCGGCATCCACATCCAGCCAGCGGGCCAGGTTTACCACGGAGAAAAGAAGGTCGCCCATTTCTTTCTCCCGTTCCTCGCTTCCCTTCGCCTTCCTTAGTTCCACTACCTCCTCGGCTATCTTGGCCACCACTCCCTCGATCTCCAGCCAGTCGAAGCCCACCCGCGCCACCCGTCTCTGTATAGCTTGGGCTCGCGCCAGGGCCGGCAGTGCTCTAGGTATACCGTCAAGCACCGAGTGCTTTCCTTTCTCCTCCCGCTTAATTTCCTCCCAGTTGTGCAACACCTCATCCACACCACTCACCCTTACGTCGGCGAACACGTGAGGATGGCGGTGCTTTATCTTGGCATCAATGCCCTCGATAACCTGAGCCAAGCTGAACTCTCCCGCCTCGACTGCGATTTGAGCTTGCAGGACGATTTGGAGGAGAAGGTCGCCCAATTCCTCTCGGAAGGCGTTCATATCGTTGGCATCCAGAGCGGCCAACGCCTCATAAGCCTCCTCTAAGAGATGTGGCCGCAGCGACCGATGGGTTTGCTCCCGATCCCAGGGGCATCCCCCGGGAGCTCGCAACCGGGCGATGGTATCTTGAAAGGTTTCCATTGAGCTAGGCCGAGGCAAAGGTGGTACATACAGTGAGGTTAGGTGGTCTATGTCAGGTTGGCGGTCTACTTCATAAAGGGGAGCTTCCAGCGCTCGGGCCTGTTCCGTGCCCGCTCTGCAGACCAGGGTTGTTGGATGCTCGTCGGGGTAGAGATTCATCAGGGTGAGCTTAACATCGCTGGCCAGTTGCCGATCGTACAACTGGCCGATTAGGGCTGGTAGGTCGGGATTCAGGCAAGGGTGATGAAGAGCAGCTAGCTCGGTGGCGTCCACGATCTGCAATCCATCGAGGGCATCCAGGCCCAGGCAGGTGAGAACCGGCTCGATAAAGCTCAGGCCTTCCACTATGCGTACGCTGATCCCCTCTCGCTTTGCCAAGGCCAGGATCCGCTGCACCGATTCCTCGCCCACCAGGGGGTGTCCCGGCACAGCGTAGACTACCCCCTCAGGGCGCTGGCTTAGCTCCAAAATCCGTTGAGCTATCTCATCGTAAACCTCAGCAAAGGTCTCTTTCATCTCATAAAGATAGTCAAAAAAGTGAAGAGAGGAGCCTGCAGGTAGCGCAGCCACCGTAGGATGGTGCCGGGTACGCAAGTAGATTTCCTGTGCCTCTTGCAAGACTTGCTGAGCCTCCAAGGTCAATTTGTTTGGATCGCCGGGTCCCAGGCCGACGATGGTTATTGCCTGTTTCATGTCGGTTCACCTCATCGTCATAGGATAAGTGGCGGTGTTCCCATACTGATGGAATTATAGTGCAAAATGGTGATTATGCAAAGACTGGGAGAGGTATATTTCACTTTGGGGGCGAGTTATACCAAATGTCATAGTGAAGTGTTACAAATCAACAGCGTAATGTCCTACCGCCTGAAGAGCTTCGGTTGAACTGAGCGGTTACAGGGAATGGGGCACTACGGCCCGAACGCCGTAGCTTGGAGGTCAGGCCACGCTACACCGTTCACGGTGTAGCGCCCCATTACCCCAAACGCTTCGGTTGGATCAACAGGTTCTGGGATTTGTAGTTTCTCAGGTGACAATATGGGGCCGTTGGGGAAACCTGCCCCAAAACTGAAATGCACCTACTGGGATAGGGCAATCGCAAACTCTGCTAACCTCCCGCAGGTTATACACATTAATGGCAGAGGGCCTCGAATTAGAGGGGGCCTTTGGTCAGAAATTTGAACCTGCGGGAGGCTCTGGCGCCCCAATCCAAAGAATGCGATTGCCCTGCCTACTGGGAGCGTTGACTTTACAAACTGGCCGATTTGGTTTATAATATGGTGCGCGTTTGCCGCTGAGAGTCTTGTCTCTCAGCTTTTGTCATCTAGGGGTGGCAGGTCTTCACACTTCGATCCTTTGCGCTTTCCCTCACCAAATTCGTGACTACCTGCATATGGTAGTTGCCCAAACTCGGTGGGGGCTAATATTTATCTGAGCGAGGGGTTTATGGCCGAACAGATGACCTTTTTGACCCGAGAAGGGCTTAAGAAGCTCGAAGAGGAATTAGAGTACTTGCGCACTGTGCGCCGTCAGGAGGTGGCTAAGCGTCTGCATGCTGCCCTGGAGGAGGAACAGGACATTCTGGAGAACGCAGAGTACGAAGATGCCAAAAACGAACAGGCCTTCGTAGAGGGCCGTATCCTGACCCTGGAGACAATTTTGAAAACCGCCGTCATCATTGATGATAAACGCCCTGCTGATAGAGTAGGCATAGGCAGCCGAGTGACCATAGTGGAGGATGGAGAGGAGCCCGAAACTTACTACATCGTCGGTTCGGCCGAGGCAGACCCCGCCAGTGGCCGTATCTCCTATCAGTCTCCTCTCGGAAAGGCTCTGCTGGGTCGTCGCGTAGGCGACGAGGTCATCGTCAATGCCCCAGACGGCGCTCTGTCTTTTAAGATAGTTGCCATCGAGTAATCAAACGAGGACCGGCTAATGGAAAAACTCAGCGACCTGGAGAAGCAGCGCTACCTCAAACTGGAGAGGATCAAAGCAAGAGGCATAGATCCCTATCCGCCACGGGTGCGGCGTACTCATACCGCGGCCGAGGCTATCTCGGAGTTCGAAGCGGGTAAATCCGCCGGTGAGATCAGCCTGGCAGGCAGGTTGATGAGCGTCCGCGTGATGGGTAAATCGACTTTCGCTCATATTGAGGATGGCAGCGGACGCATCCAGATCTACCTGCGGCAGGACAGCCTGGGGGAAGAGGCATACGAATTCTTCAAGCGGGACTTCGATATCGGCGACTTCATCGGGGTGACGGGAGAACTCTTCCGCACTCGCACCGGCGAGATCACCCTTCAGGTGAACAGCTTCAAAATGCTGGCCAAATCCCTGCACCCCCTGCCGGAGAAATGGCACGGGCTCAAGGATGTGGAAACCCGCTATCGGCAGCGCTATCTGGACCTCATCGCCAACAAAGAAGTGCGGGAGATTTTCGTGATCCGGGCCCGCATCGTCACCGCGCTGCGTCGCTTCCTGGACGAGCGAGGTTTCCTAGAAGTAGAGACCCCTGTGTTGCAACCCATCTATGGTGGAGCAGCAGCCAGGCCTTTTGTCACCTATCACAACGTGTTGGATCAGGAACTCTACCTCCGTATCTCCGACGAACTCTATCTCAAGCGGCTGATCATCGGGGGCTACGAGCGGGTCTATGAGATCGGCAAAGACTTTCGCAATGAAGGAGTCTCCCACAAGCATAACCCGGAATTTACCCAACTGGAATTCTACCAGGCCTACGCCGATTACAATGACGTCATGGAAATGGCCGAGGAGATGATCTCCTACGTGGCCCAGGAGGTGCTGGGCACAACGCGGATCACCTATCAGGGAAGCGAGATCGATCTATCCCCACCCTGGCGAAGGCTTAGCTTGCGAGAGGCTATTAAAGAGGAATCGGGCATTGACTACGAGGAATACCCCGATGCACAGAGCCTGTACCAGGCTATCAAAGCCATAGGTGGCGACGTGGAGCCCAAGGAGAATCGAGGCAAGCTCATTGATACCCTGCTCTCCAACTACGTGGAGCCAAAGCTCATTCAACCGACTTTTTTGATAGATTACCCCGTTGAGATCTCGCCGCTGGCCAAGCGGAAGCCAGGCCACCCGGACACGGTGGAGCGGTTTGAGGGTTTTGTGGGAGGTATGGAGATATGCAATGCCTTCACTGAGCTAAACGACCCTCTGGACCAAAAGGAGCGCTTCTTAGCTCAGAGGCGCGCCTACGCAGCTGGTGACCAAGAGGCTCATCAGATGGACACGGATTGGTTAACCGCTTTGAGCTACGGCATGCCCCCCACCGGAGGCTTTGGCATGGGCATAGATCGCTTGACCATGCTGTTAACTGACCAGGTCTCCATCCGCGAGGTCATCCTCTTCCCTCACCTGAGGACAAAGTAGACGCTCAAACGCCCTGGCGCAATCAGAGCATCTCCCCCAATTTGTCGAGCAACTCTTGAATGGTGCGGCACGGAATCAACCCCAGTGCCGCTATTTCATTAGTCACATCCACGGGAAGCGCCTGGCCTTCAACCACCTGATTCAACTTTCCACCCATGAACACGGGTATTGTCAATCCTAGTTTGTCCAGTTCGCGACGCAGGGCCTTCCCTACCTCCAATGCCATGCCGTTGTACGTGCCAACTACGATGGCGTCGGCTGCCTGGTTAAACGCAACCTTCACGATGTCCGCAGGATGCTTCTCCGGGCCAGCCACAATGGGGATCAAACCCATGGCGTCGAGAGCCCTCCGGATTATGAAGAGGGCGTGCTCATGCACATCCGTGGAGGCCAGGACTACCTTGACCTTAGCCCTTTCCTTAGCTTGGGGTAGGCTCTGGACTATGGCCTGACTCCTCTGGTAGGTCCGAGCGAACATGTCCGTGAGCTGCACTGGCTTTCTACCTCGCGGCCAGGTGGGATCCGGGGTGCCTGCGCCATACTCCCGCTCAAACCTCTCAGCGCCCAGCTTCTTTAGAACGAAGAGCATCTCGAGGGGGTTTTGGATGTCCACCCCTTGCGCCTGGAGACCCGAAAGAGCACGCTCGAATACCCCCCTCCCAGAATCAATCAGTCTGTCCCTTATCGCCTCGGCCTGGGTGAGGTCGAGGTGGGGAGCCAGACGGCGAGCAGATTCTTCCACCCGCCTGGCAAGGACGTGAACCTGAAGGATCTCCTGGGCCGACGGGATTCGCACCGCCTCGGTAACCGGCAATGGAACCATAGCATGGCCGGTGGGGCAGACAAGCTGGGCCACCATATCCCAAAGCAGATACTCGGCGTTGAGACCCAGGTTTCTATCGAAGTCCTCGCTGAAGGAAATCGTATCTCCATACCACATCGAGCCCAGACAATCCTTGCCATGGATCTCCCTGATGATCATGACCCAAGCCACCCTCATCACAGGATCAGCGGTTACCCCGCCGAAGCAGTGGGCCAGCTTCGCGCCGAAAAGGTCCTCCACTATGTATCTTTCCAAGTAGGCCCATCCTACCACGTCGGCGTAGTCGTTGAAAAGCGACCCGAATCCATCATCGAGATATGAGTGGACCAGCGTGCCCTTATCCCTCAGTTTGCCCATGACCACCAGGGCCTTGGCTGTCTCAACAGTCGTTGTAACCTCATCGGTCCAGGCTGGAAGACCGTGGACGAAGTACTGGGAGAGGTTCCCGATGGTGGTTATTCCCGCCCGCAGCGCATTTTCGGTATTGATCATGGAAGCGGGAAAGCCGATCATGAAATCCCCCGCGTGAGGTTGGATGGGCACGACCTGTCCCACCTCCATCCAATCATCGAGGGATCTCAACTGGGGGCCTGTCTCGCGCACCACAGAATCGCGCATCTCCGGCGGATAGCCCATCACGCGATCGAGGCACAGGCCGAACCTGTCTATTTCCAGCCCCCGCTTCGACATTTCGTCTTGCAGATAGAGCAGGGCCCTTTTTGTCTCTACCCAACTGTCGAGGCCGATATGAGCATGGAGCATTATTTTCCCTTGTTGTTTGGCCCGTCTCTTATAATCGGCCTCCGAAGCCACGCCGTGCTTTTTGAGAAAAAGGGTCTGGCCTATTTCGATTCCTTCGGCCCTCTCCTGGGCTTCGGCAGACACTTCTTCCCACGGAGGCAGGACTTTTCTTGCTTCCTGCACGAGAGCCTCTATTGTCTCCACTTAACGCCTCCTGTTGGTCACAAACTCTGTTCACCGAAGGTCTCCACCGAGTTAGAAGTTCCATTTCTGCATCGCCGCGCCCTGTTCGGCCGGCAGAGCCAATTGTGCGTAAAGAGCAAGGATCCCTTTCTTGGTCTTGGGCTCAGGCGGCCGCCAGTTGGCTAGCCGTCGTTGGAGCTCCTGATCCGGAAGCTCCACATTCAGTCGGCGGGCGGGGATATTGATCTCAATCGTATCGCCGTCCTCGATCACGGCAATGATTCCTCCTTCCATGGCCTCCGGCGACACATGGCCCACGATGGGGCCTCGGTTGAATCCCGAAAAGCGGCCATCGGTGATCAGCCCAACCGAACCCTCCAGCCCAATGCGGTAGAGGGCGTCGGTGGACAGCATGACCTCCTTCATGCCGGGCGCGCCTCTAGGTCCCTCGTAGCGCACCACGATCACGTCGCCGGGCTGGATCCTCCCTTCAATGATCGCCTTCCACGCCTCTTGATCGCTGTTGAACGTCTTGGCCGGCCCTCGGTGTACCAGCATCTCTTTCTTGATGGCAGAGATCCGCACGATGGCCCCGCGAGGGGCAATGTTCCCCTTCAAAACAGCCAGGCCACCTTCTGCCTGCACGGGATTGGCTCGGCTGCAGATAGCGGGACCATGGCTGCCCCCCACGTGCTCGATATTGTCACCGATGGTGCCCCCATCAACCGTCAGTGCGCTGGTATCTATCAGGTCTCCCAATTCCTTCAACAGGGCGGGGACGCCGCCAGCGGCGTGAAAATCAATCACCGTATGGGGGCCGTTGGGGATGACCGAAGCCAGAAGCGGTGTCCGCCGGCTGATTTCATCGAACAGGTCCAACTCCATCGGTATCCCCAGCTCCCTGGCCAGGCTGAGTATGTGAAGCGGTGCGTTGGTCGAACCCCCGATAGCGGCATTGACCACTATGGCGTTTCTGAGCGCTCGCTTGTCGAGGATGCGGGAGGGCCGTAAGTCGTTTCTCACCAGTTCGATGATCCGTTGGCCCGACCGGCGCGCCATCCTCAACCTATCCGCTGAGATGGCTGGAATGGTGGCCGAGCCGGAAAGGGCCATGCCCATGGCTTCGGTCAGAATCTGCATGGTGTTGGCTGTGCCCATCACAGGGCAAGCTCCCGGCCCTGGGCAGGAGCAGTCCTCCATCTCGCGCAGGTCCTGTTCGCTGATCCGCCCTAATGGCAGTGCGCCGAAAACAGCCTCGTTGACATCCGGGGCCAACACCGTACCTTCCTTCCACTGGCCGGCCAGCATCGGCCCGCCGGTGACCATGATTGAAGGCAAATCTACCCTCACTGCGCCCATCAGATGCCCTGGGATAATGTTATCACACGAGGCCAGCAGCACCAGCCCGTCGAAAAGATGCACCATAGACATTATCTCAACTGAAGCTGCCAGAACGTCGCGGATAGCCAGTTCGTATTTCATATTCTCCGTACCAATGGCGATATTCCCGCAGGTGGCAAACAGGCCGAACTCAAACGGGACTCCTCCGGCTTGCCAGATGCCCGCCTTGACGGCCTCGGCCAATTGTCGGAGATGCATGTGGGCTGGTGACGCCTCTGTCCAGGAGTTGGCCACTCCGATCAGGGGTCTACCGAAATCCTCATGGATGTACCCGGCTCCTTTGTAAATCTGGCGACGGTGAGCAGCCTGAGGGCCGGTGAACAAACGATGTGCTTCTTCCACTCTCACACTCCTATGGGTTGGTTTCATCTTGCGGGGGCAAGGGAGCAAAAGGGGGGTTCTGGAGACGACTTTAGGGCCGTGCACCCTTGGCAACCATCATACATATAACGTTAACTTGATGTCTAGGGGCATCCTCGCTCTGTCCGACGGCGAGGATGCCGTCGGACAGAGCGAGAGGTGACTGTCACCTTAGCAACCGTTACACTAGGCTGTGTTTTGCGCAAAGCGGGACAACGCCAGTTCTTCCACCGGCAAGT
>CAZRSI010000072.1:0-11666 GCA_964602575.1 uncultured Anaerolineae bacterium | reverse complement strand
TAGAGGTTTATAGGGACGTAACGAGCCGTTGAAAGTACTCCAGATTTACAAGGACTACTACCCCGTCCTCGGCGGGATCGAAAATCACATCAAGATGCTGGCCGAGGGGCTGATCGGGCGGGGCATTGATGTCCAGGTACTGGTCACCAACACTGGGCCGAGGACGGCCATCGAGGAGATCGAGGGCGTGCCGGTGATCAAGGCCGGTTGCCCCTTACGCATCTCCGGTGCCCCCATCAGCCCCAGCTTCTACGCCTGGATGCGCCGCCTGAAGCCGGACATCGCCCACCTCCACTTCCCCAATCCCCCCGGCGAGCTGGGCCAGCTCTTCCTGGGGCAAAGCCGAAAGTTCGTCCTCACCTACCACAGCGACGTCGTCCGGCAGAAATATCTATTGCGCGTATACAAACCCTTTCTGTGGAAGGTTCTGGCCAAGGCCGATCGCATCATCGCCACCAGCCCCAATTACATCCGCAGCTCGCCCTACCTCAGCCGCTTTGCCGATAAGTGCACGGTCATTCCCCTGGGGATAGACCTCAAACCTTTCCAAAATGTGGATAACGGTAAGGTCCAAGCCATCAGGCGGCGCTATGGCTCGCCTCTACTCCTTTTCGTGGGCAAGCTGCGCTACTACAAAGGGCTCCAATATCTCCTGGAGGCGATGCGGAGGATCGAGGCGCGGCTCCTTGTGGTGGGGGCGGGACCCATGGAAGGGGAGTGGCAGGCCCTGGCAGAGGACCTGGGCCTGCAGGATAGGGTCATCTTCCTGGGCGAGGTGGCCGATGAGGAGCTGCCTCTCTACTATCACGCCTGCGACCTCTTCGTCCTGCCCGCTTCGCATCGCAGCGAGGCCTTCGGCGTGGTGCAGATAGAGGCCATGGCCTGCGGTAAGCCCGTAATCTGCACCGAGCTGGGAACTGGTACTTCTTACATTAACGTCCACGGCGAGACCGGGCTGGTAGTGCCGCCGCGCGATCCAACAGCCCTGGTCGAGGCAATCAGCCAACTGCTGGCGGATGGGGCGCTGCGAAAAAGGCTAGGAGAGCGGGGGAGGAGGCGAGCAATGGAGTTTTCCAAAGAGGCGATGGTGGAGAGAATTGTAGGATTATACGAGGAGCTTTTGGCCACTTGACAGAGCTCTCTTCGCTTGATTTTTGCCACTAAATGGGGTAAGATAGAATTGCAAGACTCAGTGATTCACAATTGCTGTATCGGTGGCCCGCCATAGCTGTTTTTCTAAAGGGGCAAGGAACCATGGTACTGAAACTGAAGGTGTGTGACGAGGATAGCATCGCCATTCCAAGGTCTATCTTAGAACGCCTGTCGCTCAAAGAGGGCGATATGATAGAGGTTAAGGTAGATGCAAATAGATTGATCTTCCAGGAGGAGACAGATAAGCTGGTAGCGCTCAGGCGTTTCCGCGGGATCTGGAAGGAAGAGGACGTTGATAAGGTCTATTACAATCGCGCCCATCTTGAAAGGGTTGAGGGCCTGAAGGTGATTGACCCTAGCACTCTGTGAAAAGCGGGGGTGATGAGTTGGGCTGGCCGGGCCTGTGTGCACAGGTTTGGAGCTTACAGACTGATCGGGGATATCGCCAGCCTTTATGAGGAACTGCTGATGGAAAGGGGGATCGAACGGTGACCATTTATGTGGACATCTCCGCCGCCGTCCACCACCGGGCCGGGCTTGGTCGCTACGCCGAAAGCTTGATCCGGGCCCTGGTCGCCGCCGATCCAGGTCGCTACGCCCTCTTCTACAACCGGGAGCGAGGTGTGGAGCCGCTGGCGGGCCTGGAGCACCTTCCCGCCCGCACCGTGTCCCTGGGCTATAAACCCTGGCGCATGGCCGTGTGGCTGGGACAGTTGGCGCGCATCGGCTTCGACCGACTGCTGCCGGGAGCAGATCTCTTCCACGCCACAGAACACCTGCTCATACCCCTGCATCATACCCCTTGTGTGCTCACCGTTCACGACCTGGCCTTTCGCCTCTACCCCCACTGCCACAAGCCCCTCAATTACGCCTTCCTCAATCTGGCTATGCCTCTCTTCATCCGCCGGGCCGATAGCATCATCGTCGTTTCCCACTCGACCAAGCAGGACCTCGTGGGGCTGTATGGCGTTGATCCAAATAGGATCACAGTCATCTATGAGGCAGCTGACTCCCGATTCCACCCCCAGCCGATGGAGACGATCGAGCGCATACGACGAAAGCACAGCCTGATGGAGCCATTTGTGCTTTGCGTGAGCACTATCGAGCCCCGCAAGAACCTCACCCGACTGATCGAGGCCTGGCAGTTGATTGTCCGAAAGTCCAGATACCCCGGCATTCGGCTGGTCATTGCTGGGAAAAGGGGTTGGCTCTACCAACCTTTCTTCCGACGACTGGAGGAGCTGGGGCTGGACCGTGAGGTTATCCTTCTGGGCCACGTGCCCGATGGAGACTTGCCAGCCCTCTACAGCGGGGCGACCCTCTTCGTCTTCCCCTCCTTGTACGAGGGCTTCGGCCTGCCGGTGCTGGAGGCCATGGCCTGCGGAACGCCAGTGGTCTGTTCCAATACATCCAGCCTGCCGGAGATTGTGGGCGAGGCGGCGCTGACCTTCGATCCTGTAGATGTTGAGGAGATGGCGGCAAGGATCGAGGAGGCCTTGCACAATGAGGCGCTGCGGGAGGAGATGAGGAAGAAGAGCCTGCAGCAGGCAGCGAAGTTCTCATGGGAGCGGACGGCGAAGGAGACGCTTCAGATATATCGGGAGGTGGCGGGCTAATGCAGGTCCTCCACGTTGTGGCCAACTCTTCTTCGGTTGTAGCAGGTGCTTTGCCCTGACTTACCACAGCGACATTGTGCGTCAGAAGTACTTTCTACGGGTCTGCAAACCATTTCTATGACGGGTTCTGGCTAAGGCCATCAACCAGTTACTGGAGGACCCCGGCCTGCGCTGCCGAATGGGGAAAAAGGGACGCCAACGAGCAGAGCGGGAGTTCTCCAAAGAGAGAATGCTCGAAGCGACTGCTGCCCCTTATGAACGACTGGCTTGAAAATAGGCGCGCTGTGGGACAAGTTGGCAACTTGCCCTACGTCCTGTTCAGCGGACAAATCCTCTTCACTTGATTTTTGTCGCCAAATGGATTAAGATTATGGTTATGAAAATTCTCGTCACGGGCGGGGCGGGCTACATCGGCTCGCATCTGGTAGATGCTTTGATGGCCCAGGGCCACGAACTCTACGTGGTAGATAACCTCTCCACGGGGAAAATAGACAACATTCGCCACCACCTGAGGGAAGAGCGCTTCCACTTCGTCAACGATAGCATCCTCAACGAGACCTTGATGGAGCGGATCATCGAACAGGTGGATTGCATCTATCACCTGGCAGCCGTGGTGGGGGTGAAATATGTGGTGGAAGCCCCCCTGCGAGCCATCCTTACCAATGTGCGAGGCACCGAGACTGTCCTGGAGCTGGCGTTTAAGCACTGGAAGAAAACGGTCATCGCCTCCAGTTCGGAGATTCACGGCAAATCTACAGAGGTGCCCTTGTCGGAAGACGGGGATCGAATATTGGGCCCCACCAGCGTAGCGCGTTGGTCCTATTCCGATGCCAAGGCCATTGACGAGTATTTCGCCCTGGCTTATAGCAAAAGAGGGCTGCCGGTGGTAATCGTCCGCTATTTCAACTCCTACGGGCCTCGCCTGGACCCCACAGGCTATGGCAGCGTCATCGCCAAGTTCATTGGCCAGGCCCTGAGAGGCGAGCCTCTCACGGTCTACAGTGACGGCAGGCAAACCCGTTGCTTCACCTATATTGATGATACGGTGCGCGGAACCATTTTGGCTGCCACTATTCAAGAAGCCGAAGGCCAGGTCTTCAACATTGGCTCGAGCCACGAGACTCCCATCCTGGAGTTGGCCCAGATGATCAACAGGTTGGTCGGCTCGACCTCGGAGATCATCCACGTGCCCTACGAGGAGGCCTACGGTGCTGATTTCGAGGAGACGCGGCGGCGAGTGCCGGATGTGAGAAAGGCTGAGAGGGTGCTGGGATTTAGAGCTGAAATACCCCTGGAAGAAGGTCTCAGAAGGACTATTGATTGGTTTCGGAAACTAAGCTAAGAACCTATCCGACAGCCGCTCGAGGCGGACCTTGGTCCGCCAGCTGAAAGAGTAAAGCCCTACGGGCTAGAGCGGGCCTGATTCAACCCCGAAGGGCTTCGTTCTTTCAGCGCGGGGTCTTCAGCCCCGCACTGGCTTCCGGAAGGCTGTACTTAAGGTGGTGAGTTGCCATGCAAACAAAGCTAAGCGTGTTCTGCGACAAAGTAATCGAAGCAGGTTGGTTGGCTGCCATTATCGTGGTGCCCCTTTTCTTCAACGTTTTCTCTGACCGGGTGTTCGAACCTGACAAACTCACCTTGCTGCGCTCCATTGCCTTGGTGATGGCCGTGGCGTGGGTCATCAAGATCGTGGAGGATGGCAGTTGGAAGGTAGGGGAAAGCTGGAAATTGGGGGCTCCACTGGTTCTCCCCACGCTGTTCTTTGTGGTAGTGTATGTACTGGCTACCATTGCTTCGGTGACTCCCCGCATTAGTCTCTTGGGCTCCTACCAGCGGTTGCAGGGTACCTATACCACCCTCTCGTACATTGTGATCTTCTTCTTAGCCTTGCAGGGCCTGCGCACCCGTGAGCAAGTCGAACGGCTGGTCACTGTGGCTATTTTGGTCAGTTTGCCCATCTCCTTGTATGGAATCTTGCAACACTATGGCCGAGACCCCCTGCCGTGGGCAGCCGATGTCACAGGCCGCGTAGCCTCCAACATGGGCAACTCTATCTTCGTCGCCGCCTATCTTATCATGGTTGTTCCTCTCACCCTGGCCCGCGTGGTGGAATCGTTCTCCGCCATTCTGACCGACGAGAAAAACACTCCCTCCAACATGGTTTTGGCAACTTGCTACGTTTTCATCCTGGCTGCTCAGCTTATCTGCATCTTCTTCAGCCAGAGCCGGGGCCCTTTGCTGGGATTGCTGGCCGGGCTTTTCAGCTTCGTGCTCCTGTCGCTGATCCTGCTGCGTCGGCGAGCCCAGGATCAGACCTCACTTGGGCTCCGCGATGTGGGCAAGGCCATCGCCACGGTGCTCCTTGGCGGACTCATCGGGTTCATACTGGGTGTGGTGGGCGGTGTTCTCCTGGGGAAGATCGGTTTCTTTGACGGTGCTCCCGACAGGGCGCTGTTATTCGCCCTTGGTTTCTTTGCTGGGATGGTGAGCGGGATACTCTGTATTGGTGTCCTGGTCATCTTTCGTAAGGGTTGGAAATGGCTCTGGCTGGCCTGGATATTGCAGGCCCTCGTCCTCCTTGCCTTCCTGGTGGTTTTCAATTTGCCCGGTTCCCCTTTGGCATCGTGGCGAGACCTGCCTTACATTGGCCGCATGGGCCGGGTATTCGAGACCGAGACAGGCACTGGCCTGGTGCGGGTGCTCATCTGGCAGGGGGTGGTGGATATGATGACCCCCCACGAGCCCATTCAGTATCCCTCGGGCCAGCCCGATAGGTTGAATTCTCTGCGACCTCTGATAGGCTATGGGCCGGAATCCATGTTTGTGGCTTACAACCGTTTCTATCCCCCGGATCTGGCTCACGTTGAGGCCCGCAGGGCTTCCCCTGACCGCTCCCACAACGAGACCTTTGACGCTCTGGTGACCACGGGGCTCTTGGGTTTCATAGCCTATATCTTGCTCTTCGGCAGTGTGTTTTATCATGGTTACAAGCGGCTGGGATTGATTGCCGACTCCAGACAGCGCGACGTCTTTATCGCTTTGTTCCTTGCTGGCGGTTTGGCGGCTGCTCTCTTCCTTGGGCTCTGGAAGGGGGCACACTTTGTGGGCGTGGGCCTGCCATTGGGAATCGCCCTTGGCCTGCTTGGATATCTGGTGGTGTTCGCAATCGTGTTTTACCGTCAGCCCAACCCCCAGTCTCCAATATCCGACCTCCAACCTCTAACCTCTAACCTCCAATTTCTGCTGATCGCTCTCGTCTCAGCCTTGTTGGCTCACCTCATTGAGATCAATCTGGGGATCGCCATCGCCGCCACCCGCACCTATTTCTGGGTGTATGCAGCGTTGATGGTCGCCGCGGGCTACTATGTGGGCACCGCCGACGAGGTTGTGTCTGTTGAGGTACCAGAGCAGCCTCACAGGAAGCGGCGTAGGAGCCGGCGAACTCCAACCAAGGTGGCCAGCGAATCCTCTGCACAGGAGGAACGGGGCTGGGGGACTCCTGTTATCATTTATTCTTTGTTGGTAAGTCTTATTATGGTGACCCTGGCTTATGATTTCGTCACCCCTCAGTTTGACCTCTCGGCCAAAGGCTATAGTTTGCTTTGGCTTTTGATTATCACCTGGCTCTTGAGTGGCGGCGTCGTCGTGACCTTGGCAACCAGGAAAAGACGATCTGGACGGGGTAGTTGGCCCTTGACTTTTGCACTATACTCCCTTATTTCCTTGGGGTGTTCTCTCCTTTTTTTCATCATTCGCTCCCACCAGATGCACGTCGAAACCAGTATCACCTCCTTGAACGGTTTGCTGAGGCAAGCCCTGGCTGTAACTAATGGCCTCGTGTTGTATTACACCTTCGTTTTGCTTCTCCTACTGGCCATTGCAGGTGTGCTGCTACTGCGCCGGAGGTCATCACCTCCCAGCTTCTGGCGACTACGCTATGGATGGCTCTATCCTGTTTTGGTGATTGGTGTTGTCATCCTGATCTTCACCACCAATATAAATGTGATCAGGGCCGATATCGTCTACAAGCACGCCAAATCCTACTTCGAGAGGAGGCAATACGATGCCAGCATCGCCCTCTATCAACAGGCGGTGAAGATGGCTCCCAAGGAGGACTATTACTACCTCTTCTTGGGCTCGGCCCTGTTGGAAAAGGCCAAACAGGCTGCAGAGGCTCCTCCCACGCTCCCGGAGGACATCAGCGCCGCCACAGTCCTGTCATTCACACCGCAACAGTTTGCCAGCCTGGGTCGCGAAGACTTGCTGATTGCCAGCCAGGCGGTCCTTCGCGAGGCACGGCGGCTCAACCCCCTCAACACCGACCACAGCGCCAATCTGGCTCGCCTCAATCGCACCTGGGGACAGATCGCCTACGATGCAACTCGGCGTGCTGAGAAAATGGACGCGGCTATCGAATACTACCGCCAGGCAACAAGCCTCAGCCCCAACAACGCTCAGCTCTTCAACGAATGGGGACAGGTTTATTACCTGTTGGGCGATTATGAAAAGGCACTGGAGAAGTATCAGCTTTCCCTGAGCATAGATCAGGAGTATGAGCAGACCTACCTCCTCCTGGGCGATCTGTATCTCAACTTGAAAGAATGGGACAAGGCCGCCGATAACTATTTGAGGGCCCTGGAGCTGAATCCCAGGATCGTGCAGGCCCACAGTGCCCTGGGATATATCTACTCGCAGCAGGGGAGGCTCCAGGAAGCTATAGAGGAGAACCTGAAGGTACTGGATCTGGCACCTAACGACTACGCCAGTCACAAGAACCTGGCCCTTCTCTATCAGCAATTGGGGCGAACGGAGGAGGCTGTTGCAGAGGCCCAGGTCGCTTTGAAACTGGCCCCGGAGAAAGATAAGGCGGGCCTCGAGGCTTTCATCGCCCAGCTGCGCTCCGGCCAGCCCACGGTCGGTTCAGAAGAGCTAATCCAGACCTATCTTGCCGAAGGCCAGAACTACCTGGACCAGAAGGACTTCGAACGGGCGGAGGAGGCTTACGCCAAGGCTCTGGAACTGAACCCTAACATCATACAGGCCCACAGCGCTCTTGGCTACATCTACGCCCTGCAGGGCGAGTTTCAGAAGGCACTGGAAGAGAACCTCAAGGTGCTGGAGCTGGCTCCCAACGATTACGCTACCCACAAGAACCTGGCCTTGATCTACCAGCAGTTGGGACGCCTCGAGGAAGCTACCGCTGAGGCAAAGACCGCTCTGGAACTGGCTCCGGAGAGCGACAAGCCGGCCTTGGAAGCCCTTATCGCCCAATTACAACAATAAGGAGTCAACATGATCAATTACATGCTCATTCTCGTTACCGCTCTGCTCTTTGCCATTGCCGGCACGCCCCTCGCCAGACGACTGGCCCCACGCCTGGGAGTGATGGATCAGCCCAGCCCCCGTAAGATCCATACCAAGGCCATGCCCCGGTTGGGGGGAGCCGCTATCTATCTTGCTTTCATCGTGGCGCTACTCTTATTTGAAAATCGCCATTACATCTCGCAGTTGGTGAGCATTCTCCTGGGAGCGACCTTGATCTCCTTCTGCGGGTTCTGGGACGACCGTTGGGGAATGCGCCCCCTGCTCAAATTGGGGGTAGGCCAGCCCCTGGCGGCGCTGATCCTTATCGCCTCAGGTGTTAGAGTCAGCTTTCTACCTCACCCCGTCCTCAACATCCTGGTGACCATCATCTGGGTAGTGGGGATCACCAGCGCGTTGAACCTCCTGGATAACATGGATGGGCTCTCGGCGGGTGTGGCCACTATTGCCTCCGCTTTCTTCTTGCTGCTGGCGGCTATGAGCGGGCAGTATCTGGTGGGTAGCCTGGCGGCAGCCCTTCTAGGGGCCTGCCTGGGTTTCCTCTTTTATAATTTCAACCCGGCCAGCATTTTCATGGGAGATGGGGGCAGTCTCTTCATCGGCTTCGTCCTCGCTGCTGTTGGCATCAAGTTGCGTTTCCCCGGAAGGCTGGACATCGTCACCTGGATGATTCCGGTGCTCGTCCTGGGTGTGCCTATCTTCGATACCACTCTGGTAGTGGTTTCCCGCTTGCGACGAGGCCTAAACCCCGTCACGCATCCAGGCAAAGACCATTTCTCTCACCGGCTGGTGGCCATGGGGTTCAGCCAGCGGGAGGCCGTGATGGCGATTTACCTGATATGCGGGGCATTGGGTGTGCTGGCTGTCTTCCTGACCCAGGCCAGTGTTGTGGAGGCATATGCTATCGGAGCTACAGTGCTTCTTGCAGGCCTGTTTGGGCTGTGGAAGCTGGAGCAGGTTGGTGGATTGGGGAGCGCGGTTAACCCAGATACGACGGAAAAAGCATCATGAAACTGGAAAAGATCCCTCGCCACATAGGCATTGTCATGGACGGCAACGGCCGTTGGGCTAAAACACGGGGATTGCCGCGCTTGATGGGCCATCGAGCAGGAACGGAGAATACCCGACGGGTTCTCAAGGCCTGTGGAGAGTTCGGCATCAAGATCGTGACCCTCTATGGTTTCTCCACGGAGAACTGGCGGCGACCGAAGGAGGAAGTGGAGGGGCTGTTCAACATTTTCGAAGAAGCTATTGATCGAGAGGTGCCGGAACTACACCGACGAGGCGTCCGCTTGCGGCATCTCGGCCGTACCGATAGGCTGCCGGAGAGATTGGTCAGGAAGATAGAGAAGGCCATGGAGCTCACCAAGAACAATGAGCGGCTGATCTTGAACCTGGCTTTCAACTATGGTGGGCGGGCGGAGATCATAGATGCTACGCGGCGTATCATCGCCGATGGAATAGACCCCGCTGCCATAGACGAGGAGCTCTTCAGCAGCTATCTCTACACCGCCGGCCTGCCCGACCTCGACCTGTTTATTCGCACCGGCGGCGAGATGCGCCTCTCCAATTTCCTGCTCTGGCAGACAGCCCACGCCGAGTATTACACCACTCCCATCTACTGGCCGGACTTCGACGAGACGGAACTGGAGAAGGCCCTGGTGGCCTACAACCAAAGGCGGAGAAAGGCTGAGGGCTGATTGGAGACCAAATCTGCAGCGGGCAAATTAGGGCTTAGACCGCTCATAGCAGTGGTGTTGGCTGTTGGCATCACCCTGGCCATCGCTGCCTTTCGCGATGAACTCGCCCGTTTTGAGCGATATGGCTACCTTGGCATTTTCCTGACCAGTCTGTTGGGAAACGCCACAGTGATTCTGCCGGCTCCCAGCCTGGCCGTGGTATTCAGCATGGGCGGGGTGCTAAACCCCCTCCTGGTTGGCCTGGTAGCTGGCGTCGGCGAGGCCCTGGGCGAGCTGACGGGGTACATGGCTGGCTATGGGGGGCGAGTTGTGATCGAGGACTGGCAGATGTACGAACGGCTGGAGGGATGGATGCGGCGCAATGGTACAGTTACCATCCTGGTTCTCTCGGCCTTTCCCAACCCCATCTTCGACCTGGCGGGCATTGCCGCTGGCGCCCTGCGTTTTCCGCTGGTTAGGTTCCTGCTGAGTTGCTGGGTGGGCAAGACCATCAAAACCATCACCTTCGCCTTCGTTGGGGCCCAATTCATGGACGTCCTTGAAAAACTCTGGGCGCTTGACATTTTGTGGGGTATGGGTTAGAATCATAAGAAAGCGAAAGACGATGAACAGGAGGAGTAGGTGGGTCGGACCTGGCAGAGAAGAGGGGTCATGGGCTGAAAGCTCCTCGCAGGGATGCCCGCCGAAGGTCGCCTGGGAGTCGGGGGGTTGAACGGCTGCGGCTCAGTAGGTCCCCACGGGCAAGCCCGTTATAGCGAAAGGAGTGGTCAACGGATACATAGCGGATTAACGGATTTCCCCGCAGAGCGAATCCGTTTGTCCGTTATATATCCGTTGACAAGCGAGGTGGTACCGCGGAAGGGAGCCCCTTTCGTCCTCAGCAACGAAACTGCAGTATCACGATCCAAGGTAGGATACTGAAAGTTTCGTCCTTGACGGGAGGGGCTCTTTGGTTTACTTGGGAATTACCAATTGACAAACCAGGTGATTTTACCTATACTTAATGTGCCACTATGGTGGCAATCCTTGGACGGAGGTGCTCAGCATGGAGACGGCCAAGCTAACAGTACGTTTGCCCAAGCAGCTTCACCAGGCCCTGCGGGAGCGGGCAGCACGATCGGCCCAGTCGCTGAACAAGATAATCATTGATACCCTTTGGCGGGGATTGGAGCGCGAGGAGGCAGAACCCCTGTCGGAGCACGAGCGCACGATGGCCGCTATCCGTAAGACAGGGCTGGTGACGACCCTGGGGCCAGAGTGGGACAGATACATCGAAGCTGCCGAAGACGTGAGCCTGGAAGAGGTGCGCCAGATGTGGGAGGGCCTTCCCCCTCTTTCAGAAGACATCATCGCTGACCGAGGGGAGAGATAATGACCAGCTACTACTTCGATAGCAGTGGCATCGTGAAGTACTATATTCCCGAGCAGGGTAGCCAGTGGGTCAGAGAAGTTATTGATGCCCAAATGAAAGAGGGGAAGTGGCAACACCATATAGCCATCGCACAGATCGGGATCGTGGAGGTGGCAGCAGCGATCGCCAAGCGTCGGCGGATGGGCCAGATATCAAAACGCAAACAAGAAAAGACCCTTGGCCTTTTCTCCAAACACCACCGGGAGCGATATACCGTGTTGCGTGCCGGAGATGACACCATTGAGCTAGCCACCGATCTCATCCAGCGTCATCCCTTACGGGCCTACGATGCCATTCACCTTGCCACAGCGTTACTCCTCAACAGGAGTTTGCTAGCTGATGAATTGCCACCCCTTACCTTTGTCTCCGCCGACGATGTCCTCTGCCAGGCGGCGCGAGCGGAGGGGTTGCCAGCCGAGAACCCCAACGACCACGAATAAGTATTCATATCATTTATCACGTTTC
>CAZRSI010000071.1:0-11796 GCA_964602575.1 uncultured Anaerolineae bacterium | reverse complement strand
AAGACCACAAAAGCGAGCTTGGTCCGCGGGTCCAGCCGATGCAGCCAGGAGGGGCGATCAATGTACAAGTCGAAGGCGAAGCTCATCTCTTATCTCTCCCATAAACAGGGTTTCTGAGCTCGATTCCATCGGGCGGAAGTCCCATAGCACGGCCACTTCATGGCCGTGCGGCTCCTTGCTCTTTGTCAAGCCGCTGCAATGCGGTGTACTCCTGAGAGAACTCCTCCACCGTCAGGTTATCACCTCTCAGGCCATAGGGCCGCATCCGTCGGGCCAGGGCAGTGATGGGAGGCGGAGCCAGGAAAGCCTGTCGCAGGATGGTTTCTTGCTGGAAAACCTGACGGGTGAGACCGTAGGCCAGAATCTGGCCATCGTTCAGCACCAGGACTTTCGAAGCGAACTCGGCCACCAGCTTCATGTCGTGGGTGATCATGATGATGGTGTGGCCCTGGCGGTTGAGGTCGGTTACCGCTTGCATCAGGGTGCGAGAGCTGCGCCAGTCCAGGCCCGCCGTTGGCTCGTCCAGCACCAGCACCTGGGGGTGCATGGCCCAGACCGCTGCCAGGGTCACCTTGCGCCTTAGGCCATACCCGAGGACGGCCGGGGGGGTATCGGCCTGATCCTCGAGCCCAAAAAGGGCCAGGGCTTCGGTTGTATGAGCTGTTACCTCATCCTCCGAGAAACCCAGATTGCGGGGGCCAAAAGCTACCTCCTCCCACACCGTAGGGGCGAAAATCTGATGATCGGGGTTCTGGAAGAGATAGCCGACCTTCCGCGCCAACTGACCCACACTCCGACCGGCGGTGTCCTCACCCAAAACGACGACTCGGCCACGAGTGGGGCGCAGCAGGCCGTTAAAGTGTTTGACCAGAGTGGTCTTGCCGGAACCGTTCTGCCCGACAATGGCCAGGAAGTCGCCGGCTTCGATGCTGAAATTCACGCCTCTCAAAGCCCAGGGGCCATCATCGTAGCGGTAGTGTAAGTCCTCAACCTGAATGGCCGGCGAAGGGGTAGAAGTCAGAGGTTGGAGGCTGGAGGTTGGAGGTTGGAAGTTGGAGCCCGGAGATTGGAGATTGGCTCTTGATTTGCCAGCCAAGGTGGAGTAGGCCTCGTCTACTGTCATGAAGTGAAACGACATCCCCTCTGATTGGTTCAAGAAGTGGGCCAGTTCGCACATTTGAGGGACGGCCAGGCCCCGGTCGTGGAGTTCCTCCACCTGAGAGAAAACCTGGCGAGGTGAGCCCTCGAGCACCAGATGTCCCCCCTCCATAATCACCACCCGGTCGGCCCAGGCCATCACTGCCTCAGCATCCTGCTCCACCATGATGATGGTGGTATCGCTTTCCCTTTTCAACTGCTCAACTACGGAGAGCACCTCGTGTCGGCCGAGAGGGTCCAGGCCGGTGACCGGCTCATCCAGCACCAGCACCTGGGGGCGCATAGCCAGCATGGTGGCGATAGCCAGCCGTTTCTTTTGCCCGCCCGAGAGCTGCAACGGGTGGCGCTTGCGCAGCCCCGAGAGCCTGACCACCTCCAGAGCCCAGTCGATACGCTCCTCCATCTCCGCTGGCGATAGCCCCAGGCTTTCTAGACCGAAGGCCACCTCGTCCTCCACGGTCATGTTGAAGAGCTGGCTCTCTGGATCCTGGAATACCAATCCTACCTGACGACTCATCTGGCCGGGGCCATGCTCCCTGGTGTCCATCCCAGCCACGACCACCTTCCCTTCAAAACTGCCTCCCTTGAGATGGGGCAGGATGCCGTTGAGGGTCAGACAGAAGGTGGTCTTCCCTGCGCCGGTGGGGCCCATGAGGGCCAGGAACTCACCCTTTCGCACCCGCAAATCAACCCCCTTGAGCACCGGAACCGGCTCTCCGCCCGGCGTCAAGGGGGGATAAGCGTAATGGAGGTTCTCCACAATTATTATGTCATCTGTTAGACTTTGGCTTTTGACTTTTGGGTATTGGATTACCGTTCCCTCCAGTAGCCCATCTGGGTGATGGGAGGATAGGCTCTGCGCACAGCCAACACCAGGGGGATACCAACGATGCCACCCGCCACGTTTTGCAGCATGTTGAAAGGCCACTCGGTGATAGCCTGGGGCAGGCCTCCCCACATGGCTGGAACGGAGGCTTCTCCCACGAAATAAAGTCCGACCATCACCACCGTCCCTGCCAGCCAGCCAAGAAACATCGGCAGGCGGTCACCCTCCTTTTTCCCCGCCAAGCCTTTCCAGGCCAGGTAGCCAGCTACCAGTCCCTCCAGGCCGTGAGCGAAGAAGGTTAGGATGGCGAACTGGCTGTAGCCCAGGCTGATGTCGGCCAGAGCGGCGCCTACCCCGCCGGCCACCAATCCCACCCAGGGCCCAAAGGCGAAGGCAGCAAAGTAGATGGCCACGTCGGAGAAGTTGAAAAAGCCGGTGCCAATAGGGATCACGATGAAACGAGTAAACACGGCCACCACTGCAATCATGATTCCGGTGATGGCAATCGTCCTGACGTTAATTCCTTTTCCGGTCACTTGAACCTCCTTTTTGATTTTAGTTTGTTAATCTGAGCTAAACTACTAGATTGCCCGCTCCCCGAGTTCCCCTCAGTTCCCCAAAGTTCCCCCGAATCCCTCCTACACAATGGGCTGAGTCGCGAACTCTACTTCGTACTGCTCTTCTGCCATCTCTCGCTTTTTCAGCAGGGCGGTGAGGGCCACGCCCAGTCGCCGTACCCCCTCCCGTATCTGGGCGACGGGGGGACAACTGAAGTTCAAGCGCATCTCCTCCTGCCCGCCACCGTCAGGATAGAAGACCTCGCCCGGCACTATGGCTACCCGTTGGCGAGCCGCTTCGGCCATCAACTGGCGAGCTCTCACTCCGCGCGGCAACCGACACCAGAGGTTGAACCCGCCCTGGGGCTCATCCCATTCCAATCCGGGCGAGGCAATCTCGGCTAGCGCGACCAGCATGGCATCCCGCCGCTGGCGATAGAGGTCCCGCACCCGGTCCAGGTGCCTGTCCAACGCTCCCCGCTGGCAGAACTCGTGGACTGCTCCCTGGATCAAGGTGCTGCAATGCAGATCGGCCAACTGCTTGATCTGGCTCAACCGTTCGATCACCGGCCGAGGCGCCGCCACCCAGCCCAACCGTAGGCCGGGGAAGAGGATCTTGGAGAAGGTGCTCAGGTAGATCACATATCCGTCCTGGTCTGAGGCCAGCAAGGGCGAGGGGGCCTGGCTGGTGTAGTAGAGTTCGCCGTAGGGGTCATCCTCGACGATGGGCACCCGATGGCGGCGGGCCAATTCCAGCAGTTGCAGTCGCCGCCTGGGAGACATGGTGCGCCCTGAAGGGTTCTGAAACGTGGGCAGAGTGTAGATCAGCTTGGGCCGGTAGCGCAGGAGAATGTTCTCCAGGACATCCATCCGCATCCCTTCCTCGTCCAATGGCACACCCAGCAGCCTGGCTCCTGCAGCACCAAAGATCTGCAAAGCCCCCAGATAGCAAGGTGCCTCCACCACCACCTCATCTCCCGCCTCCAGAAAGGCACGGGCGATCAGGTCCAGGCCCTGCTGAGAACCGGTGACGATGAGGATGTTCTCCGCTCGGACAGTGGCTCCTCGGCGGGCCAGGCGTTGGGCAATGGTCTGGCGCAGGGGATAGTAGCCCTCGACGAGACAGGGTTGGAGAAGGGCCGTGCCTGTTGCGTTCAGAACGTGAGTCATGACCCGCCGGAAATCGTCCAGAGGATAGAGCTCAGGGGCGGGTACGCCGGCGGCGAAAGAGATTACGTCGGAGTGGGTCAGAAGGGCCATCAGGTCATGCAACAGCGGGTCTCGCCTCCCTTCGGGCCAGGGTACGAAGTACTCGGCCCACACCAAGGGGTGAGCTATCAGGTGCTGGGGGAGCGGTGAGGGAATCAGTGACGGACGGCGGACAATGGTGCCTCGCCCCACATGTCCTTCCACCAGGCCATCGGCGGCCAGCTCGCGGTAGGCATTGACCACTGTGCTACGGTTTACCCCCAGGGCAGCAGCCATCTTGCGCTCTGGTGGCAGGCGGGTTCCCTCACTAAGGGTGCCATCCAGGATCATCTGGCGCAACTGGTCGCGAATCTGGAGGTAGAGAGGTATGCGGCTATCCCGGTCCAGGTGCAGCATCATGGGTACCTCAATCACGAATCCCTAGAATTGGACTACTCCATTGTCATTATAACAGGGATTTTTGACCCTGTCAAGAGCCAATTGGGTGGGAAATTACACCATCCAATTGCAGGAAGGTTTGGATTTGACTTGAGCGCCAAAGGTTTCCGACCGAGGCGGGAGGGGCTCGTGTTTGATCGCCGTGGTCTCCGACCGAGGCGAGAGGGGTTCGGTCAGGAGACCTTCACCCATCCTTGGGGGAAGCTCGGTCAGGAGGCCCTCGCCCATCGGAGAGGACAGGAAAGTTAGATTTGACATAGAACACATGTTCGTGTATAATTATGAGCAAGTTGGAGGAGGTGAGGTGCCATGACCCTGTCGGAACGGCAGAGGAACATCCTGAGGTTTGTGGAAAACTTTATCAGCGAGAATGAATATCCTCCCACCATCCGCGAAATCGGCGAAGCGGTGGGCATATCTTCGACATCGGTGGTGAACTACAACCTGGAGGTTCTGGAGAGAGAGGGCTACATCGCGCGAGATAGAACGGTCTCCAGGGGGCTTAAACTGCTGCGCAGGTCCGGGCTGGCCGCTCGCCGGCTGAGCGATGACGTGGTCAGCATCCCGCTCCTGGGCCGCATCGCGGCTGGCGAGCCCATCCCTGTGCCAGACAGCGATCTCCCACCCTACGGCTACGACACCATCGAGCTGACCCGCAGCATCCTGGGAAAAGAAGAGGGCATCTACGCCTTGCAGGTGCACGGAAACTCCATGATAGACGCTCTCATCAACGACGGTGACATCGTCGTCATGAAACACCAGGAAGAGGCCATGAACGGAGACTTGGTGGCCGTCTGGCTCAAGGACAGGGGAGAGACGACGCTGAAACGCTTCTACCTGGAGGGCAAACGGGTGCGCCTTCAGCCGGAAAACCCAACCATGGAGCCCATCTACGTCCACCCCGCCAACGTGCAGATTCAGGGGAAAGTCATTCTTGTGATCCGTCAACTGGAGTGAAATCCAAACCTTAAAATTTTCAGAAAAGTCCCATTTTGGGGCCATTTCGGCTTGACATAGAACGCATGTTCTGGTATAATATTGGGTAGTAGAACATGCGTTCTATTTTGTTTGGAGAGGAGCTGTAGCTATGGGAAACTTGACGGAACGCCAAAGAGAAATCTATCGGTTCATTAAAGATTTTGGGGACAGCAAGGGGTATCCTCCGACCCACGAGGAAATTCGCCAGGGCTTGAACATGAGCACCAAGTCCCTGGTGAACCATCACCTGAAGGCCCTGGAACAGAAGGGCTTGATTCGCCGAGAGCCTGACACCGCGCGGGGGATCAAACTGCTCGATGGAGTCAGGCGCTTCAGGGTGCCCTTGCTAGGACACATCGCAGCAGGTGAGCCCATCTCTTTCTCGGATGAGACCGGGGAGGAGATCGAGCTGACCTCCGACATCGTCAGGGAACAGGAAGGGCTGTACGCCCTGCGGGTGAAAGGCGACTCGATGATAGATGCCCTGATCAATGATGGGGACATCGTGGTTATGCGGCATCAAAAGGTGGCCGAAAGGGGCGAGATGGTCGCGGTGAGACTGAAGGACACAAACGAGACTACGCTGAAGAAGTTCTATCCTGAAGGTAAGCGGGTCCGCCTGCAACCCGCCAATCCGAGAGTGAAGCCGATTTACGTCCACCCCAACCGAATGGAGATCCAGGGCAAGGTGGTAGCGGTGATCCGTCAGATGGAATGAGTAGAGGAGGGCAACAATGGGCTGGCTGACAAACGAGGTCTGCAAGTACCGAAGTGTGGACAAGGATGGCCGCATCATCTGCAAGAAGATCGTGAAGGGAGACAACGAGGCGTCGCCCGATCTCTGCAGGAACTGCCCCGCCAGGCAAATTGGTTGTGAGAAACTGCGCTTCTCATTGCAGAAGCTCTCCCCCTCCCCCATCGTGGTGCGGTATGGGAACGGCCACTGCGAGGTATGGGACGATGGGCCACCAAGGGTCACCTTCCTGAGGGCAGCCTGTGCGGCCAAAATGATCCCCATCAGCGACCCGCGCCAGTGCGCCGCCTGCGCGCTGCGAACGGTCAAGGAACCCGCGCGAGAGGAGGTCCCCGTTCCTCAGGTGGCGTCCGGTGGCAAGATCATACCCTTTCCCCAGCGAGTGGCGGTGTAGCCAGTTGAGGGTAAACCATGCAGCGGTTGTTGGAGTATCAGGCCGAGCGAATCGAGATGGTGCTGGCCAGCCACAAGGTGCCCTCCCACGTGTGTGGGGGCACTGTAACGCCTCGCTTCGTGCGCTTCGAGCTGGTGCCAATGGTGGGCACCAAAGTGAGCCGCATCAAGGGCCTGGCCGAGGAGATCGCTCTTTCCCTGGGCGTTCCCTCCTGTCGCGTGTTCCGTCAAAACGGGAGGATCAACGTGGAGGTCCCCCGGGAGACACCGCGCACGGTGAGGCTGCTCTCGCTGTGCCAGCGGCTGGCAGAGGTACCACCCTGCACGGCGGTCTTGGGCCTGGACGAGGAGGGCACCCCCATCCTGCTGCGCCTGCCCAGTGCGGACGTGGCACACGTGCTGATTGCTGGCAGGACGGGGTCGGGCAAGACAGAATTGGCACGGGTTATGATTGCCAGTCTGGCCATGTACAACCGTCTGGGTGAGGTTCAGTTGGTGCTGATTGACCCTAAAGGAAGGGGCTTCCTGCCTTTTGTTGGCCTCCCTCATCTGTTGTGTCCCATTGTGAAACACGTGGAAGAGGCCTTGGCGGTATTGAAACGGTTGGTGGGGGAAATGGAGAGGCGGGACCGGGAGGGAGTGACCCAGCCGCAGGTGGTGGTGTTCATTGATGAGCTAGCGGATCTGATGATGATGGGAGGCAAGGAGATGGAGAGCGTGTTGACGCGGCTGCTGCAGCGCGGGCGGGGGGCGGGGATTCACTTAGTGGCCTGTGTCCAGAAGCCCACCGTGGCTGTCATCGGCTCCCTGGTCAAGTCCAACTTCCCGGTGCGCATCGTGGGCAGCGTGGTGAGCCCAGAGGATGCCAAGGTGGCCTCTGGATTGGCAGGGACGGGGGCAGAGAGATTGCTGGGTAGAGGGGACTTTCTGGTGGTTGCCAATGGCCAGGTGGTGCGGCTGCAGGGGGCTTACATCTCCATCCAGGAGATCCGTGGGCTGACAGCGCGTCTTGCCGAGGGAGGGCGCACGAGCCGACGATGGGCGGAGAAGGCCACCGGGACCGATGGCAAGCCCTTGAGGCGTCTGGTTGCCAGGCTGAAACTGGCGAAGTGAGGATTCTACGATGGGTGATGATCTCCTGACCGAGCCCCTCCGCCTCGGTTGGAGACCTTCGGCGATCAGAAGTACGGAGGTTGAGGATGAAGAAGGTTGTGGCGGTAGCGTTCATCGCGTTTATTGTTACCCTGGCGGTGATCATCGGCAGGAGGATGTCCACCGATGCCATGGCAGTGGTAATTGGGGTAGGCTGCGGGGTGCTGGCTTCGATACCCACCAGCTTGCTCATTCTGGCGGTGATGAACAGACGTGGGGAGCGGGAGATACCACAGCGCAGGGAGTACCCACCGGTGGTCATTGTCAACCCGTCCAGCAATCAACCCCACTACCTGCAGACACCCTTCCCCGCTCCCATGCTTCAGCCGCAGCAGCGTCAATTCAGGGTGATCGGCGACGAGGACGTAGTACTCGATGAGGGGCGGTACCTATAAGGGGTGGACAGACGATGAAAGTAGGATTGTTATGGTTCGACGATGACCCGCAACGAGATATCGAGGAGAAGGTGCGGCTGGCGGCCAGGCGATATCGGGAGAAGTTCGGGCGGGCGGCCAACACATGCTATGTGAATCCCATCAGCCTGGAAGGGAACGGCCACTCCAAAGAGGGATTCCGCTGTGGTCGGATAAAGGTGATTGCCAGTCAGAGGATACTCCCGCACCATTTCTGGTTAGGGGTAAGCGACAATTGAGGCTGGGCCTCTTGCCTTCTACTTTTCCTCCTCCTTTCCCCCCTTGCCCGCTGCCCTCAAGGCAAGGGTGATGATGACTACTATGCATCCAACGAGCAGAAGACCGGGCACATCGATAGAGCTGATGAGGTCGCTAAGGAGCGAGAAGATAGAGTATCCGCTTAAGGTCCCTGTCATCCAGGCCAGCAGGCATAGGGCAAAAATGGATACAGTTATAATTACGATTATGCCTGCCAAGCAACCCCGATAGACTTGGAAGGGGCTCTTCTTGGTCTGATGCACTACGATCTGCGGCCTGAAGAAAGCGCGGACCGGCCTTACTCCAGACTGCCACAGGATTCGGTTTGCGAAAAAGCCAACTATCCCAGCCAGCAGAAACCCCGCCAGTATTCCTTTTCCGGTAACTCCGTCCCAGGGGATACGGGGAAGCATTCTCGCAGCTCCTTTCTGCCCTGGAGACCTCATTTGGCCTGAGATACGATAGGGGAAAAAGGTCTTGTTGGGCGGCGAAGCCGCTGCCCAGCAAAATCTCCTTGTTTCCTCCCTGGCATGACTTCAGAAACCGGTTTTCTCACCGCAAATGCGATTGTAGATATTAAGAATTGACACAGAAGGTGGCGTGGCGAAGTATGAACCTATTGGAGTTCCTGGGTTGTTTCGACTGGATCAGTCCATGTGTCGCTATCCTAGAGGGGATCGCCAACGGCGATCCGTTTGGCACGAAATCGTGGACGTTCTACGTGCCGCTGGATTCGTCCTGGACCGGAGCCCAGATCGAGAAACTCCTCAGACAACACGGGGTCAAGATTTGGGCCCGCATGATTCATGCCGGCGACCTGTTTTTCAGAGTGCACAGGAGACAAGCGGAGTGGGCGGAGTACGTCCTGCTCCGCGCTGGCGTTCCCCTGAAGTACCGCCTTTACAGCCAGCGCAACTTACGCTACCTCCATCCCCAGCCCGTCAAGAGACGAAGCCTGGAACAGGAGCTATTGAGTATGCTTGACGATCTGGTGGGATTGTTCTCTGAATGAGCAGTGCCTTCATTCCTTAGTCCCTACCAGGTACACATCCTGCCAGGGCCGGTAGCGGCTAAAGAATTTTTCCCGGGCAATCACCTGATCCCCCTCCTTAATGATGCGGTAGATAGTGACATCCACCCCATCTTTGGCCCACTCGACTTGCTTGGTGGTGCCTTTGGGCAATGTTGGGTCTTCCTGGTATATGGGCGGCCCGTGAGGCACTACGTTCTCTTCAAAAGGCCCCTCCATTTCTACAGTACGTCCGGTCTTGGTGCTGTAGAAACGAAAGGCCAGCAACCCCGTTTGCGGATTGGCCTCGGTTTCGATGAGCAGGTGATAAGGGGTATCGTTCAGGAATTTGAAGTCCACGTTAGGACAATAGACAGTGGCATCCAGCCCCACAGGCGGCTCGTACCAACTGACCCGGAAGCCGTGGGGAGTGCGTTCGAGGATGGGGTAGCCGCCCCAGAAGGCAGCCCGGAAGGCGGTGGTGGACACCTGGCAGATACCACCACCGATGCCCACCCTGGTGCGATCGCCGAAGATGATCAACGATTCCTCGTAGCCAGCTTCCGCGCTCACGTCGCCTAAGTACTTGCACAAGGAGAACACCTCTTCGGGAGGAACAACCAGGCCGTGGAACTTGGAAGCAGCCACCTGGATGTTCCGCACCCGGCCTGCAGATGAGCCCTTGAAATAGGTGACGCCCTGGCTGACCAGTTCCACGATTCCTAGATTCGGTGCATCCTCATCGGCCACCTGAGGCCTGACGGCCGAGATGGGGAGGACGACCTCCCGGTTGGTGGTGGCTACCTGGGTGTTGATAAGCCGTGCCGTCTCCACCACATCCAGGCTCCGCCCCTCTCGACTGTGAACGATGGGGGTCAGAGTGCCCGTTGTCTCGTCGAAGTCGAAGCGAGCATTCTCAGGGGCTAGCGCGATCTGAGAAGCCAGGCTCTCGACAAAGGCCCTCAGCTTCTCCTGGTCCAGCTCGACTTCCACCTTGACGCTCCCATCGTCCCCTTTGACCTGGCGGATGATCAGCATATCGGAGATTTCTTCCGGGTTAAGAGTCCAGGACCCCAGATCCTCCACCAACTCCCCCAAAGCTTCGTAGTTGGGTCGGAGAACCAATGGGCCGCTCAGCATGGTTTCCACCAGGGTCTGGGCCTCGCTTACATCGGCGATGATGGGTGGCTTTTCCCGCACCACCAACTCCACTTCTCCTCCTGAAAAGCTGACTATGCGTTGATACAGCAGTTGATACGTGGCTTCCAGGTCCACGTCCAGCCCCACCTGGCTGGGAGTGACTTTGACCGCAATACCATCTACAGACAGGTCAGCGTTGCGAACAGGGCGATTCACCTCCCGGGCTATCTGGCTGAGGAGGACCCTAGCTACCCCCGTGTCGAACTTGAGGACAGGTTCCACAGCGTGGCCATCCTTCAGTGTCTGAGCCTGTTCCTGCAAGTTCTCCCAGAAATTGGCCTTGCGCCCCACGGCATAGGCCGAAACCGCTGTAGCTCCTGCATCCAGACTCACCCCCAGGTCCGCGGGCGAGATCGTCCACGACCGCTGGCCATAACGCAAAGTTAATGGCTGGCCTGGATAGGGGCTGAAGTGCTGCTCCAAGAGGGCCATCGCCTCCTTTGGCTCCAGCCCGCCCACATCGAGTCCCAGAACCGTGACCCCAGGATAGATTCGATTCTGGTGTCGCCACTCAAAAACCAACACGGCCAGGGAAGCGATCAGGGTATTGATAGCCAAAACATAGGCTAAGAAGATAATCAGTTGGGTTATGGCGAAAATGATTCGTCTGACAGACACGTTCTAGCCCCTCAGCATGTTCAGCATTGCCTCATGGATCAGGCCGTTGCTGGCCAGGCAACCCCCGGAATTAAGGTGCCATGGCTGGCCAGCCAAATCGGTGATGGTTCCCCCTGCCTCCCGGATGATCAAGCTAGCCGCAGCCACGTCCCAGGGCTTCAGCGAGAGATTGAAGTAAGCATCGGTCCAGCCCACAGCCACGCAGCACAGCCCCAGAGCCGCCGATCCGATACTGCGCAGAGTCCCGACTCTGGGGGCGATTCTGGCTGCCAACTGGGTCGCCTGACAACGCACCTCCTGTTTGTGAGCCCAACCCAGGCCGACTATGGCATCTATTAGCCTCTTGATAGCGCTCACCTGAATCCTGTGGTCATTGAGGTAGGCATACTGGCCGCGTTGGGCTCGGAACAGTTGATCGCGGAGGGGATCATAGATCACTCCCAAAATAACCTCTCCTCGATAGCTCACAGCGATCGAGACGGAGAAGCAGGGATTGCCGCGAGAGTAATTCGTGGTGCCATCCAGGGGATCCACGATCCAACAGTAATCGGAAGAGCCCTCGGGCATTTGGTCCGACTCCTCGCTCAGGATGTCATGATCGGGGTATTGGGATCGAATGACCTCTATTGCCTTGGCCTGAGCCGCCAGGTCGGCCGTGGTGACGATATCCCGTAGTCCTTTGCTTCTGATCTCCTGCGGCGTTCCAAACCGCTCCACCAGCACTCGGCCAGCCTCACGAGCCGCCTCAATGGCTGTCTCCAGCAACCTCAACCTCCGAAGAAATCCCCCAGGTTCCCCTGAGTTCCCGTGAGGCCAGGGAACTCGGTGGAACT
>CAZRSI010000070.1:0-11821 GCA_964602575.1 uncultured Anaerolineae bacterium | reverse complement strand
AGATATTGGGAGACGGGGTGCTACAACATCCTGAAGAGAGGGTCACATGCTAAGGTTTCTTTTGAACCGCTTTGGCTCCATGGTGGTGACAATGTTTGTCATCTCGATGATGGTTTTCTTCGTCGCTGAGGTGGTCCCTATTGATCCTGCTCGGCAGGCCCTGGGACGATATGCCACAAAGACAGCGGTCGAAGCGCTACGAAAAGAGATGGGCCTCGACCGGCCGGCCTGGGTACGGTATATTGACTGGATTTCTGGTTGTCTGCACGGCGATTTTGGGATATCCATCCACTTTCGCCGTCCCGTGAGTGAACTCATTGCTATGCGACTCCGGCGGACGTTGGTCCTTGCGGCCCTGGGTTTTGTCGTGATGATGCCGCTGGGCTTGGCCTTGGGCTGTATCGCCGGGATAGCCGAAGGGAAGCTCCTGGATCGTATTATCTCCCTGTTTAGCAGCCTCTTTGTATCCATCCCTGAGTATGCCAGTGGGATTTTTATGATCGTGATCTTTTGTCTCATGCTGCGTTTGCTTCCAGGTTCGAGTCTGCCGGATCCAGAAGACAGCACAATCGAAATCGTAAAAAAGTTGACCTTACCTATCTTAACGTTGGCGATTGGCGAGATAGCCTATTTGGCTCGCTTTACTCGCGTCAACATGGCTGAGGTGATGAGGAGCGACTACATTCGGACAGCAGTGCTGAAAGGGTTACCCAGGATGAAAGTCATCTGGCGGCATGCGCTACGCAACGCTCTGATAGCGCCATTCACGGCCATCATGCTACACATTAATTGGCTGATCGGTGGCGTCTTGGTGGTCGAGGCCCTGTTCAACTACCCGGGGCTGGGGCGCTTGCTGCTCGAAGCAGCCCAGCGCAACGATATCGTATTGCTTGAGGGAGGAACGCTGGTACTGACCTTTGTGGCGGTGGCAACCCAGGTGATGGCAGACATAGGGTGTTACTTCCTAGACCCACGCATTCGGTTCAAATGACCCGCTCTCGGAGGGAATCATGAGAATAGGCGATGACTCAAACGATACTTTGTCGTCCGAGACCTCGCAAACATCGGTGCTGACTGACTCTGGCGCTTGGCAGAAAAGGCGACGGCGGTGGCAACTGCCCCGAGTGATAACTGTCATCTTTCAGTCCAAGAGTGTAACAATTGGGGCAGCCGTAATTCTCTTTTGGTGCCTCGTCGCGCTTACTGCCCCGCTTTACCCGTACTCTCCAACTGCGATATCAGGTGCTCGATTGGAGGGGCCTTCCCTGGAGCACTGGCTTGGAACTGACCACCTAGGACGTGATGTGATGAGCCGTTTAATATGGGGTACGCGGACGGTTCTGTTGCTGGCGCCACTAGCGACCTTCTTGGGCGAACTGGGAGGAGCATGTCTCGGACTCTTCTCCGGCTACGTCGGTGGTAAGATTGATATGCTCATCATGCGCATCTGTGATATCGGTATGTCATTTCCATACTACTTGATCTATATCCTTATTATCACAAGTCTTGGTCCTTCAGCGCTGAATGTGGTCTTCTCTATTGCGCTGGGGTCTACTCCCACCATCACGCGCATTGTGCGAAGCCTAGCCCTTCAGGCACGCGAGCAGGACTACGTAAGCGCAGCTCGGCTGCGTGGAGAGAGTCTTTGGTATATTTTGCTTCGGGAGATCTTGCCCAATGTGAGCGGACCGATCATTACTGATGCCTGCATACGGGTTGGCTACGCGGTCATGTCGATTGGTTGGTTTGGATTCTTTGGTTTGGGGATACCACCACCGGCGCCCGACTGGGGAGGGATGATCAACGAAGGACGAAGGTGGATATTCCGTATGCCCTGGATCACGCTGGGTCCGGCGATTGCGCTAAGCTCGTTGGTTATAGGACTCGGCATGTTGAGCGACGGTTTGAAGGAGATAACGCAACGACGTTAATACTACAACCGCAGTTAGCTCAAGAAAGCCGTTACGCTCCTGTCTCGCTCCCCGCTGGATCGCCAGATCGGCGCGGCGGATGACCCGCGAGCATTCCGCATAAATGCCGGAGCGAAGCGGAGGCTATTTATGCAGAGGCGAAGCGGGTTCATCCGCTTGTTAGCCGCCGATGGAGACAGCAACGCAGGGGGTTGCCCAGTCCCAGGATACCCGGAAACCCCCTCACAAGTGAGGGGTTGGTGCCCTCACTTTACAGCCTATGAAAGGAGAAAGGATAATGGCAAAAGAAAAGAAATGGGGGATGACCACCACTGCCGTGCATGCAGGCTACAGCCCAATTCCGATGAGACCGGAGGAGATGATTCTGTTCAGGTCGGTGGCGCCTCCTCTTATCCAGAGCGCGATTTACCCCCTCACCGATGTAGAGCACTATACGAGGATAGTCAGGGGGGAGGAGCCCGGTTTTGACTACGGTCGCAACTGCAACCCCACCGTTGATATCCTCGAGAGGAAACTGGCCGCTATGGAAGGTGGGGAGAGTGCCTTAGCCACTCCTTCCGGTATCCACGCCGTGTTCCTCACGACCCTTTATCTGGCAAAGACGGGCGAGGAGGTCGTGACGACTCACTTGATCTTCGGCGAAGCTTATGAGTTCTTCTTTAAGATAGCACCTGAACACATGGGAATTACTCCGCGTCTGGTTCAAAACGCCGCCGACCCGAAAGAGTGGGAGCGGCAGATTACACCCAAAACCCGTTTGGTGTGGATTGAAACCCCCAGCAACCCCACGCTGTTCATAACCGACATAGCAGGTGTGGCCGAGGTCGCCCACGCTCATGGCGTTCCCGTGGTCGTTGACAACACTCTTGTCACCCCGTGTCACCAGCATCCCTTTGAACTGGGTGCTGATTTCGTCGTGTATTCCCTTACAAAGTTTATGACTGGGAACGGCACCATCGTGGGAGGGGCGATCGTAGGCGAGAAAGAGAAGATCAGGGGGGTGAGGAGCCTCATCGCTGGTGTGGGCTCGATCCTCCATCCTTTCAGCGCTTGGCTGGCCCTTTTGAGTCTTGAGACGCTGCCGCTCCGGATGGCCAGACATAGTTCAAACGCAGAGAAGGTGGCCAAGTACCTGGTTCAGCATCCCAAGGTCCTCCATGTCAACTATCCCAGCTTACCAGATCACCCCCAACATGAGCTGGCCAAACGGCAAATGCCCAATGGGTGTGGCGGGCTGCTCTCGTTCGTGGTAAAGGGCGGCAGAGAGGGCGCTATCAAGGTTATGGAGTCTTTCCAGTTGATAGCTATAGTCCCCAGCTTTGGGACGAGCCGCACCATCGCCACACACCCTGCTACACATACGCACTGTAACATGAAGCCCGAGGAACGGGAGGCCGTCGGCATATATGATGGGCTGATACGATTGTCTGTCGGGCTTGAGGAGCCAGAGGACATCATCGCCGATCTGGATCAGGCGCTTGCCAAGCTGTAGAGATGTGCGACGTACCTTTAAGGTGTGCCGCACATCTGAAAAAGGAGGTTTAATGATGAAGCTGAAATACCCCTGGACCAATCTGGTTGTTTACCCCACGCCTTACTATCGGGCCATGACCGATGAGCAGTGCCGCATCCTGCACTATGCCACCCTTGAGATACTGGAGCGCACAGGAGTGCGCGTGTACTATCAACCAGCTCTCGATCTACTGAAAAAATCTGGCTGTCTCGTAGACGGGAACCATGTCCGCATTCCCTCACATCTCGTGGAATGGGCCTTGCGCGTCTCTCCCGATTATATCATGATCTACGACCGTTTTGGCAACCCTGTGATGCCCCTGGGGGATCGCATATCCACCTATGGCACTGGCTCCGATTGCCCGAACATCCTGGATCATCGGACAGGTGAGAGGCGCAAGGCGGTGCTTCAGGATGTGGTTGACGGCATCCGCGTGGCCGATGCTCTACCGCATGTGGATTTCATCATGTCCATGTTTCTCCCCAGCGATGTGCCAGTTGGGGCAGATGTGCGGCAGATGGAGATAATGCTGACCTACAGCGCCAAGCCTATCTGCTTTGTCACCTACGGATGGGAAGGGACGTCCGAGGTAATTGAGATGGCCGAAGTAGCTGCGGGCGGTGCGGATAACCTGCGCATCAACCCCTCGGTGATCTGCTATCTTAACCCAACTTCGGCCTTCGTCCATAATGAGGAGGCGGTGCGGAAAGTGATGTACTGCGCCGAAAAGCGCCTCCCCGTTATCTATCTGCCCGACGTGATACGGGGGATGACCGGCCCCATGACTGTGGAAGGGGCGATGGCCTGCTCCAATGCCGGGGTGCTGGTCGGCTTAGTTATCGCTCAACTGACCAGCGAGGGAGCCCCTGTGATCCTCAGCACAGCCAGGCCATCCCTTGTGGACATGAAGACGATGGTTATGCCCTACGGCACCGGTGATGGACACAGTGGCAGTATCGAGATCAATCACTACTATAACAAACCGGCCTTTGCCACGGGTGGAGCGACAGACTCGAAGCTTTTGGACGAGCAAGCGATTTTCGAAGCGACTTTGAGCCTCTACAGCGCCACGCTCAACGGTGGCCATATGATACATGATATGGGTTATATGGAATCGGGGCTGATGGGCTCACTGGAATTGCTGGTCATCGAAGACGAGATCGTCTCTTGGATCAAAACGAGTATAAGCACAGGATGGGAGTTTAACGAGGAGAACCTGGCCTTGGACGTGATCCATGAGCATGCGCTGAAGGGGAACTTTTTGGAGACCGAGCACACTTTGCGTCATGTACGTGGGGGTTGGGAGCCGCGCCTGATCGACCGGCACAACTATGAGCAGTGGATGGAGCGTGGTGGGACGTCAATGCGTGAGCGTGCCAGGGCGAAGGTTGAAGAGATCCTTGCTGAGGAGCCTCAGCATGTGTTGCCGGCCGATGTTGAGAAGAAGATCAAGGCCATTGCTCAGAAAGCGATAGCCACTCTAGCAAAATAAAGACACCTGGCATTTTGGGAGAGGTGGTGCGGGACAGGTTGGAAAGCCTGTCCCGCACTGGAGCATCAGATGGATATAGGTGAAAGGTTGGGCGTATGCATCGGTTACAAGCAGTGCCTGCCCTGAAAGTGGAGAACTTAAATATTGTGTACTCGACGCGAGAGGGCCCTGTCAGGGCAGTCCGGGATGTTTCTTTCGAGATTTGGCCTGGCGAAGTCCTTGGGTTGGTCGGCGAGTCTGGCTGTGGCAAAAGCACTATTGCCTTTGCGATCATGAAATATATAGCGTCGAATGGCAGAATAGAGGGCGGGCGCATTTTCTTCAATGGTGAAGACCTCCTGCAAAAGAGTGAGCGGGAACTGTGTGAGATTCGTGGCAACAAGATTGCTATGGTGTATCAGGACCCGTCAACGGCTCTTAACCCCTGCCTCCGAATAGGTGACCAACTAATCGAGGTGTTAGTAGAGCATAAAGGGCTAAAGGCCGATGAGGCTAGGGAGAAGTGCCTGCAAATGCTGGAGCAGGTACGCATGCCAGACCCATCTGCGATAATGCAACGCTATCCACACCAGTTGTCGGGTGGGCAGCAACAGCGAGTGGTGATTGCCATGGCTTTGCTTGCCAATCCAGATCTGCTGATCATGGATGAGCCAACCACTAACCTGGACGTAACCATTGAGGCCACGATACTGGATCTCATAGTTGAGCTGCAGCATGAATTCAACTTGACCACCCTCTACATTACTCACAACCTTGGGGTGATTAGCGAGATCGCGGATCGGGTGGCTGTGATGTACGCAGGTGAGTTGGTCGAGATAGGCTCTGTTCGGGATGTATTCCTGAGTCCTTTGCATCCCTATACAGAAGCACTTCTTAAATGTATACCGAGGATAAGTGCTGGCAGAGTATCTTGGATCCTGCAACCAATTCCGGGGAAGGTTCCTTCGCTTCGCGAGATACCAAGCGGATGTATTTTTGAGCCTCGTTGTGATCGTGCTGACCAGCGTTGTCGATCCAGCCGTCCAGGGCTGGTTAAAGTAGCAGAGGGTCGTTTCGTACGGTGTTTCCATCCTGGTGAGCCAGCAGCAATCTCGCCGCGGGTTGAGAAAGCCGCCGAAATTCCCGTTGAGCAGCCTGAAGGGGAAAGAGAGGCGGTGTTGAGTGCCGAAGGGCTTAAGGTCTACTACTCTGCTCAAGCAGGGGGGTTAGCAGCGTTAGCAGGTGTGAGGGGCAGAGGCTACGTGAAGGCGGTGGATGGTGTGGATCTTCAGGCGTGGAAGGGTTCCACCATCGGAATAGTGGGTGAATCGGGATGTGGAAAGAGTACATTGGCCAAGTGCATTGCTGGTCTGGAACCTCCTTACGATGGCAAGATCTACTTCTTGGATATAGACATATCAAAGCCTGTGGAGAAGCGACCCCGTGAGCTATTAAGAGAGTTGCAGATGATCTTCCAGAACCCCGAAACAACTCTCAATCCAAGCCACCGGGTAGGTGAGGCGATCGCGCGTCCTTTGCGCCTGTTCAAAACAGTTCCTCCTTCTGAGGTGAGGGCCGAGGTGCTGCGTCTTCTGGAAGCAGTGAAGTTGGGCAAGGACTATTATGATCGGCTGCCGCATCAATTGAGCGGTGGTGAGAAGCAGCGGGTCGCTACAGCCAGGGCGTTTGCTGGTCGGCCCACCCTTGTTCTGTGTGATGAGCCGCTGTCCTCGCTGGATGTATCCGTTCAGGCAGCGGTCTTAAATCTTCTGCGGGAGTTTCAACGAACGTTTGGGACCACACTGCTATTTATCTCCCATGATTTAAGCGTTGTGTACCAGTTGTGTGACTATGTGGCTGTGATGTACCTGGGTCAGTTTTGTGAGTTTGGCCCTACTGAAGCTCTATTTGCTCCACCCTATCATCCCTATACAGAAGCTCTTCTCTCAGCTATACCCATTCCGGATCCAACGGTGAAAAGGAGCAAGATAAGATTGGCCGGTCCGGTTCCGAGTGCGCTCAATCCGCCATCTGGCTGCAAGTTTCACACTCGTTGCCCGCGCAAGATTGGGGCGCTATGCGAGTCTGAGGTTCCTCCTTGGCGACAGATAACGGATCAACATTGGATCAGGTGTCATATGAGCATAGAAGCTTTGCAGGAGATGGAGCCAGTGATCCGCCTATCGGGGCAGAGGGTCCAAGAATCAGGAAACGATGGACAAGGCTGACCAGTGCTCGCGTTTGGCTTGAGAATTCAAGGGAGGTAGTCATGAGAGGGGAGGTAGATGGAGATGATATAGCCGCGTGGTTCATCCGGAATACGAAGTGGGATGGGTTGCCGGAAGGGGTGAAACAGAAGATTAAGGTGTGTCTGGTAGACATCGTCGCGGCAACTGTTGGTGGGGTGCTAACTCCCGTCAGCGATATCGCTGCTGCCTACGCTAGTGAGGCGTGGAAGGGAGATGAAGCGACGATCCTTTTGCACGACAGGCGCGCAAGCGCTGCCGGAGCGGCCTTTGCTAACGCCTGCGCAGCAAATGGTCTGGATTGCGATGATGGGGCGCGCTACACGCGCGGGCATCCAGGGGCTCAGGTTTTCCCAACGGCGCTGGCCGTAGCTGAGAGGATGGGAGCCGACGGCAAAGCGATGCTGGCAGCAATGGTTGTAGGGTATGAAATCGCCCATCGTGTTGGACGCTGCTGGCATCAGCATCAACCGATTTACCAGGCTGACGGTTCCTGGGGATCAGTGGCCTGTGCTGCGACAGCCGCCAACCTGATGGGACTCGATGAAGACGCGATCAAACAGGCCCTGGGGATCGCCGAATACCACGCGCCCAATCTCCCCATGGAACGCGACCTTATCAACCCAGCTATGGTGAAACATGGCCACGGATGGGGCGCTATGACCGGCATCATGGCTGCCGAGCTAGCCGAGCGAGGCTTCACGGGTATCCCCAGTCTCCTGGGCTTCGAGGAATATCAGGACTGGGTCGCTACACTCGGAGACGAGTATATTATGGTGGAAGGCGTTGATTTCAAGCGATACTGTTCTTGTGGCTGGACCCATATGGCTATTGCAGCGGTAAAGAAGCTCAGGCGAGAATACACTTGGGATGTTGAGGATATCGAGGCCATAAGAGTTGAGGGACACCACTGGACAGCGGTTCTCCACACCGCTCACCCGACCGCAACGGAGGAGGCCCAGTTCAGCGTCAAGTGGCCACTGGCAGCGTATCTTATTGACGGAGAGGTGGGGCCGGATCAGATTCTTGAGCCACGATTTGGTGATGCAGATATCAACGCCCTGGTGGACAAGATCGAATTGGTGGAGTCAGAGGAGCTTAACGAGCTCTATCGTCCGGTGTTCGAGGGATATGGGGACGGTTCGAGTGCCAGTCGAGTGGTGATTCGCCTCAAGAACGGTACTACTCTTGACTCAGGACTGGTCTCAGATGCATGCCGGATCAGTGCACGCGGGGATGAGGCCCGGCTGGAGCGCAAGTTTCGATGGTTGACCCGCTATGTCCTGGCGGAGGATCGGATTGACCCGCTTCTGGAGATGCTGTGGCACTTTGATGAGCTGCAGGATGTCGGCGAGTTTACCGCTCTGCTTCGACGATGCTGATGCATTTGTGAACACAGCATGAACATGAAATAGATATGACCACTAGGGAAGGAGTATTCTCATGGCAGAAGAAAAGAAGTGGGGGCTAGACACGATTGGCCTGCATGCTGGCTATAGCCCGGTTTCGAAGGTGGATATGACGCTGTTCAGGTCGTTTGTGCCTCCCATAATTGAGAGTGCGGTCTATCCCTTCGGAAGCGTGGCTGAGGCCGCTAAAGTCATCCAGCACTTGGAGCCCGGCTACAGCTACGGCCGCACCAGTAATCCCACTGTTGATGTCCTGCAGAAGCGGTTGGCTGCCCTGGAAGGCGGGGAGAGCGCTATAGTGATGGCTTCCGGCATGCACGCCGTTTTCGCCCTGACCTACCATTTGGCCAAGGTTGGAGACGAAATTGTGACCAGCCATATGACTTATGGCGAGGCCTATGAACTGTTCTTTCACCTGGCTCCTGAGCGCATGGGTATCACGCCCCGCTTTGTCGCAAACCCCGGCGACCTGGAGGACTGGGAGCGACAGATCACTCCCAAGACACGCTTTGTGTGGGCTGAAACACCCAGCAACCCTACCCTGTTCGTGACCGACATCGCCGGTCTGGCTGAGGTTGCTCACGCTCACAACGTGCCTTTGATCGTTGACAACACGCTTGCTACACCATGTCTTCAACAGCCCCTGGCATTGGGGGCCGACATAGTGGTGCTCTCCCTTACGAAGTTTATTGGTGGGAATGGAACCATCGTTGGCGGGGCAGTGATTGGAAGCGAGGAGCTGACCGAGGGCATGCTCAGAGATACCCTGCCGTACATTGGGGCGACTATGTCGCCTTTTGATGCCTGGCTCACTCTCCTGAGCCTGGAAACGCTGGGGCCTCGTATGGCCAAACATAGTTCGAATGCAGAGAAGGTAGCTGCCTACCTGGTTCAGCACCCAAAAGTCAGCCAAGTCAACTACCCTAGCTTACCGGATTATCCCCAGCATGAGCTGGCCAAGCGACAGATGCCCAACGGCTTCGGGGGAATGATGTCATTCGTGGTTGATGGTGGCATGGACGGTGCTGCCGAGGTAATGGAATCTTTCCAGATGATTACTATAGTCCCCAGCTTCGGGACAAGCCGTACCATAGCAACACATCCCGCTACGCATACGCACTTCCCCATGACGCCTGAGGAGCGGGAGGCAGCCGGCATATTCGACGGCCTGATTCGTCTGTCCGTCGGACTTGAGGACCCGAAAGATATCATTGCCGACCTGGAACAGGCACTTGACAAGCTGTAGGGAGCGTCCAGAAGCCTGTGCATCTATCAAATCGTCTAGGGTAGCAAAGGAAGGGGTTTTGAAGATGTATCATCCTCAGACCAATGTGATCGCCTATAGTACACCTTACTATCGTGGTATGACGGACGAGCAGTGCCGCCTCATACACTGTGCCAGTCTCGACATACTTGAGCGTACAGGTGTACTCCTCTACTACCAACCAGCCATAGATCTGCTGAAAAAGGCTGGCTGCGTCGTAGACGGGAACCACGTCCGCTTCCCGCCGCACCTCGTGGAGTGGGCCCTGCGCACAGCCCCCAGTCGCATCATGATCTACGATCGCTTTGGCAACCCTGTGATGCCTCTAGGGGACCGCATATCCACCTACGGCCCCGGCTCCGATTGCCCGAACATTCTGGATCATCGGACGGGTGAGAGGCGCAAAGCGGTGCTTCAGGATGTGGTTGACGGCATTCGTGTGGCTGATGCCCTGCCGCATGTGGATTTCATCATGTCCATGTTTCTTCCCAGCGATGTGCCGGTCGCTGCGGACGTGCGGCAGATGGAGGTGATGCTGACCTACAGCGCCAAGCCGATTTGCTTCGTTACCTATGAGTGGGAGGGCACGCCTGAGGTCATCGAGATGACTGAAGTGGCTGTGGGTGGCGCGGATAGCTTGCGAGCCGCACCTACAGCGATTCTGTATCTCAACCCCACCACTGCCTTCAGACACAACGAAGAAGCGCTGCGCAAGCTGATGTATGCTGCCCGGAAACGTCTCCCCACTGTATATCTGCCCGATGTGCAACGCGGATTGAGTGGGCCAATAACCTTCGCCGGTGCCATGGCCTGTTGCAACGCAGGCCAGTTAGTCGGTTTGCTCATCGCCCAGTTGGTCAGCGAAGGGGCTCCGATCATCCTCAACGCAGCCGTGCCGACCTCCTTTGACATGAAGACCATGACACTTCCGTATGCTGAGCTTCACAAGGCTTATTTTCTTGAGATGAACCATTACTACAACCTGCCGGCCTTCAATACAGGCGGCGCGACCGACTCGAAGCTGCTGGACGAGCAGGCGATCCTCGAAGCCTCACTGACCCTCTATATCGCCACGCTGAGTGGGGGCAACATGATCCATGATATGGGCTACATGGAATCGGGGCTGATGGGTTCGCTGGAACTGCTGGTCATTGAGGATGAGATCGTCTCGTGGATCAAAGCCTCCATGAAGGGGTTGGAGATCAGTGAGGAGACCTTGGCCTTGGACGTGATCCATGAGCATGCGCTGAGTGCGGGCTTCTTGGAGACCGAGCACACTTTGCGCCACGTGCGTGAGGATTGGCAGCCGCGCCTGATCGACCGACGCAACTATGAGCAGTGGATGGAGCGTGGTGGGACGTCAATGCGTGAGCGTGCCAGGGCGAAGGTTGAAGAGATCCTTGCTGAGGAGCCTCAGCATGTGTTGCCGCCCGATGTTGAGAAGAGAATCAAGGCCATTGCTGATTTGGCAGTAGCTGCTCAGAAGAAAAAGTAACCACCACTTTGATGCCATTTGGAGGGAAAGAGAAAGTGAAGAGCAGTAATCGCATCGTCTTTCAGTCACCCCAATTCGCCGTTCTCTCTGATAGTCAACTCCAGGACCTTCATCTAGCTGCCCTGGAAGTGCTAAGGCGCACGGGGATCCGATTCCATCACCAGGAAGCACTGGATATGCTGAGAGAGGCTGGGGCTTTCGTCTCTGATGGCAACCTCGTCAAGTTTCCTGCACAATTAGTGGAAGACGCCATTGCCTCGGTGCCTGGCCGGATTGTGATGTGCGATCGGGACGGGGAGCCGGCGATGTTCCTGGAGGGGACTAGGGCCTACTTCGGCACCGGATCGGATTGTCCGTATCTGCTCGAGCCCGAAACGGGTGAGCATCGCCAGTTCACTCAGGCTGATCTGATCAACGCCTATCATCTGTGCGATGCCTTGCCCAACATCCATTTCGTCATGTCCGTCGGCATCCCCTCTGATGTGGACCCAG
>CAZRSI010000069.1:0-11972 GCA_964602575.1 uncultured Anaerolineae bacterium | reverse complement strand
GGTCCGCCATCCTCGGCACTCAGAAACCTCGCTTCGGTACCTAGAAGGGCGCGGGGCTCAGTACAGCCTCCGTAGGCTTGCCCTGAGCAAAGCCGAAAGGGCCCGCGCGAGCGGAGAAAACACGGAACGAACTTGTGTAGCAATGTATCAAGGTTCAGCCCCGAGAGGGGCTTTGTTCTCTCAGCGCGGGGATTCATTCCCGCGCCATGACTTGAGATGAAAAATCACGCAATCGTCAGTAGACCCTGGTTCAAGGTTACGGGTATTTCCCTGTTTCTGATAGCGGTGTTGCTGGCGACGCCATCCTTCAGCTCGCCAGCATCTGCCTATCCCCCTGGATCAACAACCTCGACCCCTACGCCGACAAGCACGCCAACCTCAGCCAGCACTCCCACTCCCACGCCCACTGCAACGCCTTATTGGGTTGAAGGCGGCTGGGCGGACTACGCTCCTAATGGGATGCCCGACTTCGATCAGAAGCAAGACGCATGGCGATACCCTGGCACGCAGACCTGGACCTACTGCGGTCCAGTAGCAGTGGCCAATTGCCTGTGGTGGTTGGATTCCAGAATGGAACGGCAGCCCGAGTCCCCGCCGACGATCAACGACCACTATCCCTTGGTGCAATCGTATGCTCCCTCCGTGTGGGATGACCACGATCCGCGAAACCTGCTGCCGTTGGTTGATAACCTGGCCCTGCTGATGGACACCGATGGGCGGCGAAGCGGTATACCCCATCTGGGCACCTATGTGTGGGATATGGAAGCAGCCATCAATGAATACCTGGCTCGCCAGGGTCTGGCGGATTTCTATGAGGTCACCATGGTCCACCAACCCACTTTTGAATGGGTGATGGACATAGTAGAGCAGGGCAGCGGAGTCATCCTGCTCCTGTCCTTCTACATGTGGGATGATGAGTATGAGCAGTGGATTCTCAGGGGAGGGCACTTCGTCACCATGGCGGGGGTGGATTCTCACAATCGGTTTGTCTTCTTCAGCGACCCATTTTACAATAGGGCTGAGGCAGGCTGGCCGGGACGGGTCCTCCCTCCAGAACCTCACGCTCACCCCTCGGAACCTCCGGATACGATACACGACGATGCTCAATACCTCTCCCACGACATGTACCACGTTGTGGACAGTGCCAGGCCGGGGGGAAATTGGGGGCCAGCCGAGTACAAAGATGCCAACACCGTTGGAGCTTTCTCGGGCCAAAACTTCCCTGGGAGCTTTCCCCAGTTGACCTCGGAAGCGTACAAAGGGGGGATATACCAGACCGAGGTGAGGTATGCTATCGCCATCTTGCCCATCGTTCATACTATGTACCTGCCAGCCATCTTGAAAGGCCAGGCTGAGTAACCCCATGAAGTCCTGCCCGACCTATGTATTCGCCGAAAAGCTGCGGGCGGCAGGTAGGCGGCTTTGCCAAACTGTCTTGATGGAGTTACTGCTCCGTGCCGACAAGATGGTGACTGAGAGCTTTAGAGGGCGGCAGACGTAGAGGGTATTGTGAAAGCACAAACAATTGGCAACGCAATCAGGGTCATCATCGCTGTTGCGCTCCTGGCTCTGGTGTTGGCTCTTTTCCTGACGAGCGCATCCTCGCCAACCCAGGCCAGCGACCCTCGGCCGCCCAGCGCGGTCCTCATCGAGGAGGCGTACCAAAAAGGGAGGATCAGCTACGAAACCTCGCTCCTCTACAAAGTGTACTCCCTCTTCGATCCCCACAAGCTGCCGGCCGAGTTTCAGAGCAGTACCCCAGGCAAGTGCGCCACGCCCATCCTGCAGGAGGTCCGCAGGAATTGGGAAACCCTGAGCCCCCAGGTCAAAGGTGCACTGGCCGCCTACCCTGCCCTCCTCTCCAGGCCCTCCCCGAGCGGCCCTGAGCTCACCTACAGGACGGCGCATTTCGAAATCCACTACACTAACTCCGGCCAAGACGCGGTGAATCCTGCCGACACAAATGGCAACAGAGTCCCCGACTACATCGAGATGATGGGAGCCGAGCTGGAACACGTCTGGAGCACGGAACTGGACGCTATGGGCTGGCTGCAGCCCCCCTCGGACCAAACGGTGGACGGGGATCCGGATTACGATGTTTACGTTGTGGATATGCCATACTACGGCTATACTGTAGGCGAGGGTCAAGCCGACCAGGGCATCCAACCTGGGGATAACGAGAACTCGCCGGAGGCCATCGAACGCAACGCCTGGTACTCCTATATCGGCCTGGAGAACGACTATCGGGGGTTTTCCTGCACGCCGCTCGACTGCATCCGGGTGACCGCAGCCCATGAATTCAACCACGCCATCCAGTTTGGCTACGACGCCTGGGAGGAGACCTGGCTTATGGAAGCCACGGCCACCTGGATGGAGGATGAGGTCTACGACTACGTCAACGACAACCTGGCTTACCTTCCCTACTACTTCGATGACCCCGATCTCTGCCTGCCCAGCGCGATTCCATATCGTCCCAACCGCTGGTACTCCAACTGGATCTTTGTGCGCTTTATCTCCGAGCACTATGGCGGCTCGAATACTGTCAGAAGTTTTTGGGAACACAGCGTGAACTACGACAGCTACCGTGGCTATCACGCCTTCGAGACTTTGGAGGATGTCCTCAGTGACCTTGGCGCCAACCTGCCCGCCGTGTTCGCTGGCTTCGTCGCTGCCAACTATGTGATGGCCACCTGCCCTACCAACATGCCCTACTGCTACGAGGAAGCGCGACTCTATCCCCACGTCTATGTGGAGGGGAGCATTGATTTCGACGGCGAATCCACCCACTACCATCCCTCCGACGGGGTGGAGCAGTACGGAGCCGACTACATTGAGCTTGACGTCACTGCAGACTCAATTGAGGTAGCTGTCGTTGGGACGACACCTACCACTGCATACGCAGCTCAGATAGTGGCCATGCAAGACGCCATGGCCACTGTGATTCCCATACCGATGAGCGGTTCGCCCGCGTCCGGCTCCGTCCTGGTTGATACTTCTACCTACGATCGCCTGATCCTGATCGTCATGAACGTTACGCCTACGACGGGGGCGTGTACTGATTCAGATTACTTTGTGATCCTCAACAGCGGCACAGCTCCCACTCTGAACTGCAGCGCTGCCCCTGGGGTAAGCTGTGCGGGGCGGTATCAGGGGGATACCAGGGGCGCGCCGTCCAACGTCACCTACTACAGTTGCAAGGGGTGGAGGGAGAGTGGCCCGGAAACGGTCTACATTCTGACTACGGAGACCACTGGCGACATCGTCGCCACCCTTGATGGCCTATCGGAAGATCTGGACGTTTTCATCTTGTCTGCCTGCGACAGCATGAGCTGCCTGGCCTACGGCGACAACACGGCGAAATACCCGGACGCGCCTCCGGGCACCTACTACATCGTGGTGGACGGATACAAAGGGGCCTCAGGCAGTTTCACCCTGAGCGTGCGGTGCGGGAAGGGCCTGGATTGTACTACAGCCATTCCTGCCAGTTGTGGAGGTTCATATCAGGGGAACACGACAGGAGCCAACGCTAATGTCACTTACTACAAGTGTTGCAGTTGGGAGGAGAGCGGGCCGGAAGAGGTCTACGCTCTGACCACCGAGACTGCTGGTCATATCACGGCCACCCTCAGTGGTATCGAGGCAGGGGTGGATCTAGATGTGTTTCTGCTGCCCGCCTGCGATGAGAGCAGCGCCCTCGCCTATGGCGACCACTCCGCCAGTTATAGCCTCGCTCCCCCAGGTACCTATTACATCGTCGTAGATGGCTACAAACGGAGCTCGGGTAGCTACATCTTGAACGTAGACTGCACAACCTGCCCCGGCGCGGGAGCCGCTTATTTGACCGCCGACGACAACGAGAACAACGAGCATACCGGCTGTCTGGATGAGGACATGTACCCCGGCCGCTCCGATTGCGTGTATGGGACCGATCCGATACATCCCATTGAGTTCAACATCTCGATCCCATCGTTGCCATCCTTCGAGACAGCCCAGCTCAGCATCCGGGCCTGGGACGTGGACGAGGGCGGCGACCCAGCGTATCCACCAGAGTGCGTGGAGCGGAGTGAGGTCTATCTCAACGGCGAGTTCGTTGGCTACTTGAGCGGCGTCGACGAGGTCTGGAGCACCTCGGTCTTCAACATAGACCCCACACTGGTCCAGGAAGGGGACAACCTGGTCCAGGTGTATGTTGATGTGGACAATTGCGGTACGTGCATCCAGGTGGATTGGGGGCAATTGGTGTTTGACGGCGGTGGCGGAGCGGCGTCTATCCAGAGTGTTGTTCCGGACGAGGTCTGCTATCTGCCGGGTTCAACAATTACCGTCCCTGTCACGTTGCGCACTGGACTGGCCAGCCAGGAGGTGACGGTGGAGGCCAACATCCTCGACGCAGCACGAAGTGACCTGGTTGGCACTGCGGCGGCGGCAACCATCTATGGCCCGGATCAGGATAACGAGATCCTCCTGGCGCTGAATCTGCCAATGGGCACCGTAGCTGGTGGCTATGCTTTGCAGGTCATGGTCTTCGACACCTGTAGCCAGACCCAAAACGATTATCGCGAGATCCCCATCGTCATTGACCCTGTGTGTGCAACAGCGACTCCTACCTCCACCGGCACGGCCACACCTACCCTGACTCAGACGCCAACCAACACACCTAGCAGTACACCTACCAGCACCCCCGCAGGGACGTTTACCCCCAACACGCCCGCCCCGCTCCGACTTTACCTGCCTGTGATCATGAAGGACCTCCGCACCGAGTGACCTTGTTTTAGCATTTTAGCATCATCGCCTTGGGTCCGATTTTCACAATTGTCGAGGAGGAATCAGGTGCCTTGCCCGCTCCTCCCGCTGGGCCTTGGCCAGCTCTGCGGCTACGCCCAGCCCCACAATGACAGCCACGTTCTCGGTTCCTGCCCGTTGGCCACTCTCCTGTATGCCTCCATCTATGAGGGGCATGATCCGCACCCCCTTGCGTATAAATAGCGCTCCGGCCCCATGCGGACCATAGAATTGATTGCCCGCCAGGCTGAGCAAATCCACCCCTAGCTCATTCATGTCTACAGGCAGTATCCCGGCCATAGCCACGGCATCGGTGTGAAAGTAGGGGAGGTGTCTCGTGCCTCGCTCCTTCACCGCTCAGGCGAGCTCAGCAATGGGCTTGACGGTGCCTGTCTCGTTATTGGCGTGCATCACCGACACCATAGTGGTATCTTTGCGCACGGCCACTGCTACGTCGTCGGGGCTCACCAGACCATGTTTGTCCAGTGGCAATATGTGGCTGTTGGGGAAACCTCCCCCAAAGCTGAAATGCACCTAAACTAATGATCCAGCTTGACGTTTTTGGGCAAATCGTTTATACTATATATGCGCCGGGGCGTAGCGCAGGCCGGTTAGCGCGCTTGGTTTGGGACTAAGAGGTCGGCGGTTCGAGTCCGCCCGCCCCGACTCATGCGGGAGTAGCTCAGTTGGTAGAGCCCCTGCCTTCCAAGCAGGTTGTCGCGAGTTCGAGTCTCGTCTCCCGCTTGGGCCCATAGCTCAATAGGCAGAGCGGCCGGCTCATAACCGGTTGGTTCTTGGTTCGAGTCCAAGTGGGCCCACTGGATGAATTCACGGAGAAAGAGGTTTTAAGGGGGAAGAATTCGCCTTGGTTTCATAAGCCTCAAGGGAAAAAGCCGCCTGTATTTCTGGAAACGGGCGGCTTTTGTTGTCCCGTCCCTTCAGAGCTTATCCGAAAAAACCAGGCTGTCCGACGGCATCCTCGCCGTCGGGCGGGGCGAGGATGCCCCGCTTGAGCATTTTCCGGATAGGCGCTTAATGGGCATCTACGAGGCCTTTGGCGAACTAAAACCTCAGCGTTTAGCCTTCTAGCTTCTCCAGCTTGGCAAAGCTGGCCAGGAGGCGCTTGATCCCTTTCTCCTCGAAGACCACGGTCACTTCCTCGTCATCCCCGGCCACCTTGCTCTCGACCACAATGCCCTCCCCGAATATACGATGCCGTACTCTGTCCCCGGTCTTGAATTGGCCCGTCACCGCAGGCTCAGACTCGGCAGGCCACTGCACCTGCCAGCGGTAGCGGCTTGCTTCTTCCGCAAAAGCCAGCTCCCCACGCCCAGCCGCAAGATGATCGGGGATATCGGCGATGAAGCGAGATGGCACGCTAACCTCGCTTTCCCCATACATGGTGCGGCGGAAGGCGTGAACCAAATAGAGCCGCTCCTTGGCCCGGGTGATCCCCACGTAGCAGAGACGACGCTCCTCCTCCATAGCCTCTGGATCATCCATGGAACGACTGTGGGGTAAGAGGCCCTCCTCCATGCCCACAATGAATACCACCGGGAACTCCAAACCCTTGGCCATGTGCAAAGTGAGGAGCGTGGGGGCATTCACTGTCTCATCGTAAGTATCAATATCAGAGACCAGCGCTACCTCCTCCAAGAAAGTAGTCAGCGAGTCTCCCGGAGGCAAACCCACATACTCTCGAGCTACGGTGCGCAGTTCCATGATGTTGTTCCAGCGGTCTTCGCCCTCCTCGGTGCCATCCCGGATGTAGGCCGAATACCCAGTCTTTTCCAGGATCAAGTCCAAAAGCTCCAGCACGTTCAGTTTTTCCCGTGCTGCGATTAACTCGTCCAGCAGTGCAGCGAAATCCGTCAGGACGTTACGAGCATAGCTGGGAAAAGAAGCAGTGCTCTCTGGCTCTTTTAGTAACATCTGCAAAGCCGTGTAAATGGGCACGCTCAGCTCCTCGGCCCAGCTTTCGAGGGCGCTCCTGGTCTTCTCCCCGATGCCTCGCGGGGGTACGTTGATGATGCGAGCCAGGCTGACGCTGTCGTAGGGATTATGCACCAGCCGCAGGTAGGCCAATACGTCCTTGATCTCGCGGCGGGCATAGAATCGCGTGGCCCCCACCAGTTTGTAGGGCAGACCGGCCCGGACGAAGGCATCCTCCAGAACACGCGACTGGGCATTGGTGCGGTACATGACAGCGCAATCCCTCGGCTGGTAGCCCTCGGCCACCAGGATGGCGATCTGATCCACCACGTATTGGGCCTCTTCTTGCTCATTGTACGCCTCGTGGACAATGACGGGCACGCCCCGACCCTTCCTGGTGTGCAGATTCTTAGGCGTGCGGTGGACGTTGTGGGCGATGATCGCTTTGGCAGCGTCGAGGATGGTCTGAGTCGAGCGATAGTTCTCCTCCAGAAGGATGACCCTGGCCTCGGGGTAGTCGCGTCGAAAACGATGCACATTGCGGAAGTCGGCGCCTCTAAAGGCGTAAATGGACTGGTCTTCGTCGCCGACGGCAAAGAGATTGCCGCTCTCGCCCGCTAGCCGTCTTACCAGCGCGTACTGAGCCGTGTTGGTATCCTGGAATTCGTCAACCAGGATGTGCTGGTAACGCCGTTGGTATTTGGCCAAGACCTCCGGGTGACGGTCGAAGAGGTGAACCGCATTCATCAGGAGGTCATCGAAATCCTGGGCGTTGTTGGCCAGGAGCAGTTCCTGATAACGAACGTATACTCGACCAGCCACCTCTTGCCAATAGGTCTGGGGGGCAAAATCCTCTGGGCCAATGAGTTCGTTCTTGACCCTGGAGATGGTTCGCAAGATGGTCTGCGGGCGATACATCTTCTCGTCCAGATTCAGGTCCTTTAGAGCCTGGCGGACGAGCCCAAGTTGATCGCTTTCGTCGTAAATCACGAAGTCCCGGGTCACATCCAGGTACTCGGCCTCGCGGCGCAGGATGCGGGAGCAGATAGCGTGGAAGGTCCCGATGGTCAGCCGTCGTAGCCGTTGACCCAGGAGATGATGAAGCCGTCCCATCATCTCCTGGGCGGCCTTGTTGGTGAAGGTCACGGCCATGATGTTGTAGGGATCAATGCCGCATTCCCTGACCAGGTAGGCCACGCGGTGGGTCAACACCCGCGTCTTGCCGCTGCCTGGCCCGGCCAACACCAACACGGGCCCCTCGATAGCTTGTACCGCTTCCCGCTGAGCGGGGTTTAAGTCCTTGAGAATATCCATTCTTCTCAGCCGACGATGTTTAAAGCAGCCAGCCAGCAGAGGAGCTGTACCACAACGGCACCTCCCCAGAGCAGGTAGCTACCCACCCTCTGGCGGTTGTGGATGGGAGTACCCAGGCTGGAGTTGAGGGCCAGGGTTATCAGGCCGATGGCCGGCAGTTTGAGGATGTCGGTCCGGCCCAGGACAGGGTAAATCCAGCAGAGATAGGCGAAGAGGAGGAGGTTCACCCCCAGGCCAAGTGCGAGGAGCACATGGGCCACACGGTCCCGCCAGATGGGCCAGCTCAGGAAGCGAGGTTGATGGTGCTGGTAGGACAGAAGTCGAATGGGACCCATGTGCTGGCGAATCTCGAAGGCATCGAGGAACCCATCGAGATCGGCCGGCGAGATGCCGTAGGCTGTGGTGGGAGTGACCACCAGCAACTGCCTGGCGATGGGCGCGGTGGCGTAGAAGAGAATCCGCCCCAGTTCCTCCGTCCACGTGTGCCCCACCAAACAACCCGGCCATTTCACCCCTCTGATCCTGATGTTCCCTAGCAAGTCCTTGCCGTGCAGCACTCGCTGGATGCTGCCCATGGGGATGATGTGCCGGGTGGCCCCGCACACGATGGTCAGTGCGTCGCGATGCACCCGATAGTGCATACTCAGCAGAGCGTATACCAGATAGCTCAACAGAGCCAAGATGGGAAGGCTGAGGACAACTGCCAGAGTGAAGAAAAAGAAAACGAGGCTGACCTGACTCTGCCTGAGATAAGAAAGCAGCAATGCATCGAGTGCTAACAGGAACAAGATGGTAGCGATGCCTACCAGAACCCCGGTAAACCGCCGAGGTTTGAAAACCATAAATTTCCTGCCCATAGACCTCCGATGTCTTTGCGATCTTGCGAAGTCGAATTTCCGCTAGAAATACGCTGAATTTTGTACGATGAATGCCCTACCGAAGACCTCGGAGGTCTTAAGTTTACCGATCACTGATTATTAGTTTGGGTACACTGGCGTGCACCAGTGCCGGTAGATTTCGACTTTGCCCCTCACGATATCGAAATAGTAGTCTCGGATCTTCTTAGTGATGGGGCCTATCTTGCCCATGCCCACAGGACGGTTGTCTATGGAAGCGATAGCTGCTATTTGCACGCCGGTGCCGCAGAAGAAGGCCTCGTCTGCCACGTAGAGCTCAGTGCGGTCAATGGGGCGCTCCACTGTCTCCAGGCCGAACTGCTCGCGAGCGAACTGCATGATAGTGGACCGGGTGATCCCCTCCAAGATGTTCTCCGTCACCGGCGGGGTGATGAGCTTGCCATCGCGCACGAGGAATAGGTTCTCGGCACTGCCCTCGGATACGTGCCCATTCTCGTTAAGGACGATGGCCTCGTCAAAGCCGTTGAGCATGGCTTCGGTCTTGGAGAAAGCGGAGTTGATGTAGGAGCCGGTGATCTTGGCCCGCGCCGGCACAGCGTTATCGCTGATCCTGCGCCAGGAAGAGACGCAGACCTTAGCCCCTTCCTCCTTCTCGATGTACCTTCCAAAGGGCACAGCGAACATGGCAAACCCGTCCTCCAGGTCGTGCAGCCGCACCCCGATGCCCTCGGTGGCTTTATAGGCCAGGGGACGGATGTAGGTATCTGTGCGCGGTGCCTCCTTGCGCAGAAGCTCTAGTGTGATCTCCCCCAACCGCTCCACGCTGTAGGGTAGCTCGATGTTGAGGATGCGACAGGAGCGATGAAGGCGCTCGTAGTGCTCCGGCATCCTGAAAACGAAGAGCTGTTCCTCTTCCTCGTTCCAGTAGGCACGAATGCCCTCGAAGCAACCGGTGCCGTAATTGAAGGCATGGGTCATGATGCTGACCTTGGCCTCCTCGATGGGTACAAGCTGGCCCTTAAAAAACGCATACTTGGTCATTGTTGCCTCCTTGGTAAGTATTTTACAGGAAAGGACGATAGCAATTATATCCCCGCTCCCACTTCCTGTCAAGGAGCTTTCCTTTATTCAGGGAATGTGACCACCTCTTCCAAACCACGGCGTGAAGTCCGGTGGGAACGACCGACAGGATAACCGATGGGCACAATCGCCACAGGGCGCAGGTTAGCTGGCAGGCTGAGGGCTTTGGATGCTGCGCCTTCATCGAATGCGCCTACCCAACAAGCGCCCAAACCCAAGGCCACAGCGGCCAGCAGGATGTGCTCGGTAGCCGCAGCGGTGTCTTGCAGACAGTACAACTGCGTCCCCCGGCTCCCATACCGCCAGGCCGAACGAGACGGGTCGGCGCAAACCACGATGACCACAGGAGCATGGGCCACAAACCGTTGGCCATAAGCGGCCTGAGCCAGCAGGTCCTTGATCTGTTCGTTGCGGACCACCACAAAACGCCAGGGCTGGCAATTGCCGGCCGAGGGAGCGCGAATGGCTGCTCGCAATATCTGCTCCACCATCTCCGGCGTTACCTCCCGCCTGGCATCGAAATCCCGCACACTGTGCCTCTCCTCGATCACCTGCCAAAAGTCCACGGGTTCCACCTCCTCTACAACGTACTAAAGTCGCCGAAGTTCCCCGAAGTTCCCCCGAGTTCTCCTAATTCCCTCCGCATACCACTTCCTGGTATGTCATGCCTCCAGCCCCCACCGCCTCAGTTCCTCTATCATCTGGTGATCGGTCATATCGAGGTGGAGGGGAGTGATGGAGACGTAGTTGTTGGCCAGGGCCCAGATATCCGTTCCCTCCTCAGGAACACCGCTGGGCGGCTCTCCGCCGATCCAGTAATAGGTCTTTCCCCGAGGGTCCTGGCGCTCCACCAGGGTGTCGCGGTAGACGCGCTTGCCCAGCCGGGTTATTTTAATGCCTGCTATCTTTTCTTCAGACACGGCAGGTACATTCACGTTGAGGAAAGTATTGGGGGGTAAGCCGTGCTCCAGAACTAGCTTCGTCAGCCGGGCAGCGAACCTGGCGGCGTAATCGAAATCCTGGCTCTCGTACGAATCCAGGGAGACAGCGATGGCCGGGATGCCAAAGATGACGGCTTCCATAGCGGCGGCCACTGTGCCCGAATAGGTGATATCGTGGCCCACGTTGGCTCCCTGATTGATTCCTGAGACAACCAAGTCCGGTTGACGATTTAGAATGCCCAGGATTACTAAAGCTACGCAATCCGACGGAGCGCCGGTGCTGGTGTAAGCCAATGTGCCATCGGGGAGGGTTGTTTGGTTTACTCGCAAGGGTTTGTGCATGGTTTTGGTGTGGCCAGCCGCCGACCAATTGTGATCAGGTGCGAAAACCGTGACTTGGCCAACTTCCCGCAGAGCTTTCTGGAGGCTGAACAGTCCTGGAGCCTCGATTCCGTCGTCGTTGGTGACCAGAATGTGCAAGCTCGTCAAATGGATTTGACCTCCTGGTAGGGCATTTGCCAAAAAGAAGCAGGGCTTTGCTATTATACCCCACTATTCCCAACAAAGCAAGAATTGTTGGTGGGGCCTGCGCAGCAGGTCGGGGGTGTGGAGGCATAGGCATCAAGCTAAGAGGGCTGCCTGCAGAAAAACAGCTACTGGCCAACTCCGCCGTGGCATGAAGTGCCACGGCTACAGAGCTGCCACCCCGTAAAACGGGGTTCTTGAGCCCGATTTCATCGGGCGGAAGCTCCGGAGCACGGCCACTTTATGGCCGTGTGCTCTTGGCGAGCATGACATAAACCTTACTTGATGCGTATGGGTTGAGGGGGTGTCCCTCAAGCTCCCCAGGCTTCGCTGCGCACGCCCGTGGGTTTGGCGACTTGCGCTTTCGACGCTTTTGTGGTATGATATTGTGCCGTTGTTAGCACTCTCATTTGGAGAGTGCTAAAATAAAATCTGGTTATGGAGGTAGAGTAGATGTCAATTAAACTGAAGCCCTTGGGCGACCGGCTGATTGTGGAGCCCATTGAAAGAGAAGAAGTGACCCCAAGCGGCATCGTGTTGC
>CAZRSI010000068.1:0-11976 GCA_964602575.1 uncultured Anaerolineae bacterium | reverse complement strand
CTCCGTCCTGGTTGAGGCTTCGCGAAAAGTGGGCTCGCCCCAGATCCGCAACGTGGGCACGCTGGTGGGCAACGTGGTCAATGCCATGCCCGCCGCCGATGGAGCCATCGCTCTCTTCGCCCTGGGAGCCGAGCTGGAGATCGCTTCGCCGGACGGACGGCGATGGATGCCTATTGAGGAGCTGTACGAGGGGCCGGGGCACTCGAGGGTGGACCCCAGCCGAGAGATGGTCACTGCCATTCGTTTCCCGGCCCTGAGCGAGAACCAAGGTTCGGCCTTCGAGAGGCTGGCCCGGCGCAAGGCCCTGGCCCTGCCGGTGCTGAACGTGGCCGTGGTGGTCTCGCTGGATGACGGGCACTTTCGGGATGCACGCATCGCCATGGGGCCAGTGGCCCCCATGCCCTTCCGCGCCCGACGGGCCGAGGAGTCACTGCGGGGCGCACCGTCCACCTCCGAGACAATCCAGCGAGCGGCTAAAGCGGCAATAGATGAAGCCCGGCCTCGTTCCAGCCTGCTGCGGGCCTCGGCCGCTTATCGTAAGGAGGTTTTGGCTGTGCTGGTGCGCCGGGCATTGACCAGGGCGGTCACGAAAGTCCCCCCGAGTTCCCTTGAGTTCCTCTAAGTTCCCCGGAGCTACTAAGGAGGCATGGATGCTTCTAGAAATGACTCTCAACGGCAAACCTGTTTCCGTCGAAATCGCACCCTCCGATTTACTGGCCGGCGTGCTGCGGGACCGCCTGGGGCTGACGGGCACCAAGATCGGCTGCAACGAGGGAGAATGTGGGGCCTGCACCGTCCTCGTGAACGGCCAGGCGGTGCTCTCCTGCATCTACCCGGCCCTTAAGGCCCAGGGACAACGGGTGGAGACGGTGGAGGGATTGGCGGCCAATGGCGAGTTACACCCCCTGCAGCGGGCTTTCATTGAAGCCGGAGCGGTGCAATGCGGCTTCTGCACGCCGGGGATGCTGATGGCCGCCAAGGCCTTGCTGGACGAGAATCCGCACCCCAGCGAGGCCGAGATCAAGGAGGCCATCTCCGGCAACCTGTGTCGCTGTACCGGCTACTATCAGATCACGCGAGCTATCCAAATGGCCGCAGAGGAGATGTCACCATGAAGACACAAGTTGTCGGCCAGAGCTTGCCCCGCGTTGATGCCTGGGATAAGGTGACCGGCTGGGCCCGCTATCCGGGCGACTTCTCTATGCCCGGAATGCTCCACGCCAAAGTAGTCTGGAGCGAATATCCCCACGCCCGAGTGCGGCGCATTGACACATCCAGGGCCGAGGCCTACCCCGGCGTGGTCCGGGTGATCACCTACCGAGATGTGCCGGTCAACGAGTACGGCATCAACATCTATGACCAGCCGGTGCTGGTGGCCGAAGGAGACAAAGTGCGCTGGGTGGGCGACCGCATCGCCATCGTGGTGGCCGAGACAGAGCGGGCAGCCGAGGCAGCTCGTCGGTTGGTACAGGTGGACTACGAGCCGCTGCCGGTGGTCACCGACCCGCGTGAGGCGATGAAACCCGGCGCGCCGCTGGTGCACGACGAACGCTCCGATACCAACATCCTGCATCATATCAAAATCCGCAAGGGCGACGTGGAGGCCGGCTTCGCCCAGGCCGATGTTATTGTGGAAGGCTATTACATCACCCCCCACGTGGAGCACGCCTACCTGCAACCGGAGGCGGGTCTGGGGTACATTGACGAGCAGGGCCGGGTGACGGTGATCTGCGCTGCCCAGTGGCCCCACGACGATCTCCACCAGATCGCCCATTTCCTGAACCTGCCGCAGGAGCAGTTGCGGGAGATCGTGCCGGCTGTGGGTGGGGCCTTCGGCGGGCGAGAGGACATGTACATCCAACACCTGCTAGCTCTGGCGGCCTACGCGGTGCGCCGCCCGGTGAAGATGGTCTTCTCTCGCGAGGAATCCATCAGCCGCACCGGCAAGCGCCATCCCTTCTACCTGCGGCACCGCTGGGGGGCCACCCGTGATGGGAAGCTCACCGCAGTGGAGATCGAAGGCATCTCCGATGCTGGCGCCTATGCTTCCACCAGCATCTCGGTGCTGTCCAACGCCACCAGCTTCTTCGCCGGCCCCTACGTGGTGCCCAATGCCAGGATTGACGGCTACACCGTCTACACCAACAACGCTGTGACCATGGCCATGCGCGGCTTCGGGGCCACCCAGGCTCCGATAGGCTATGAGCAACAGATGGACAGGCTGGCGGAGGCGCTGGGCATGGACCCGGTGGAGCTGCGGCTGAAGAACCTTTTCGACGAAGGCTCGGTGGCGGTGACGGGCAATGTCATGCCGCCGGGGGTGGGCATCAAGGAGACGTTGCGCCAGGCGGCGCTAGCGGCCGGCTGGCGGGAGGAGAACGGGCATTGGCGTCAGCCGGACCTGGGACAGCCCTCGGCTCCGCACAAGCGGCGAGGCATCGGCGTGGCCTGTGCCTACAAGAACGTTGGCTATTCCTTTGGCTTCGACGACAAGGCCACAGCTCGCGTCGAGCTGACCCTGGAAGAGTCGGGGGACATTGAGCGAGCCCTGGTGCGAGTGGGGGCCTCGGACGTGGGCCAGGGCGTGCACACCGCCCTGGCGCAGATCGCCGCCGAGACATTGGGTGTGTCCCTGGAGCGGGTGGAGCTTGCCCCGCTGGACACAGCGGAGGTGCCCGATGCTGGCTCATCCTCGGCCTCGCGCCACGTCTACATGTCCGGCAATGCCGTTATGCGGGCCTGCCTGGAGGCAAAGGCGAAACGGGAGGCAGCGTTACGGGCCGAGACCAGAGAGACCCACATCGAAGCCGAGTATACCTTCCATGGGCGCAGCGTGCGCGCTACTACTCCCTACGACCCAGAGACTGGTCAGTGTGAGCCGCACATCAGCTACGGCTACGCCACCCAGATCGCCCTGGTGGAGGTGGACACCGAGACGGGCGAGGTAGAGGTCCTCAAGGTATGGGCTGCTCACGACGTGGGCCGGGCGGTGAACCCGCAGATAGTGATGGGACAGATCGGTGGCGGGGTGCACATGGGCTTAGGCTACGCCTTGATGGAGGAGTTCATCCAGCAGGAGGGGATGGTGCGCACCCGCAAGCTGGCTGAGTACCAGATTCCCACCGTGCTGGACATGCCGCTGGAGATTGTGCCTATTATCGTCGAGGTGCCCGATCCCACAGGTCCGTACGGGGCCAAGGGCGCGGGGGAGATGACCACCCTGCCCACCGCTCCTGCCATCCTTAATGCCATCCACGATGCGGTAGGAGTGTGGCTGGAGCGGCTGCCAGCCACGGCGGAGAGAGTGCTCATGGCAATGAAGCGAACATGATCGCCGAGGGTCTCCGACCGAAGCGGAGCGGGCTCGGTCGGGAGACCTTCGCCCATCATGGGAGCGGAGATGAAATAGCATGGATAAGCAAACAATTACCTTGCATGTCAACGGTGTGGCCCATCGGCTGGAGGTCTCGCCCGAAACGACGCTGCTTGAAGTGCTGCGGGACGAGCTGCACCTGACCGGCACCAAGAACGGCTGTGGCCAGGGGTACTGCGGAGCTTGCACGGTCATAGTGAACAACCGGGCCGTCCGCTCCTGTGTCACTCCAGCCATCCGGCTGGACGGCGCCCACGTGGAGACCATCGAAGGTCTGGCCAAGGGCGATGAGTTACACCCCCTGCAGCGGGCCTTCATCGAGCAGGGAGCCGTGCAGTGCGGCTTCTGTACCCCAGGCATGATCATGGCCGCCAAAGCACTCCTCGATGCCAATCCCCAACCGACTCGGGAAGACATTATCAAGGCCCTGACACCCAACCTATGTCGCTGCACGGGCTATGCCAGCATCATCAGGGCGGTGCAAGCGGCAAGTGGCAAGCGGCAAGCGTTACAAATCCCTGAGACCGGCGAGTTGCGGACTCGCATCGTTGGGAAGCCGGTGCCCCGTCCTGACGCCCGAGCTAAAGTCACCGGAGAGGCTATTTTTGCCGCCGACCTCTACTTCGAGAATATGCTCCACGCCAAGGTACTGCGCAGCGCGTATCCCCATGCCCGCATCCTTCGCATAGACGTCAGCAAAGCCAGGGCCCTGCCCGGCGTGGTGGCTGTCCTCACCGCCGACGACATCCCTGGCGTCCGCACCCACGGCCTCCTCCGTGCCGATTGGCCCATCCTCTGCTGGGAAAAGGTGCGCTACACTGGCGACGCCCTGGCCCTGGTGGCCGCGGAGACAGAGGCCATCGCCGAGGAAGCGCTGAAGCTCATCGAGGTGGACTACGAACCGCTCCCCGGTGTCTTCTCTCCCCAGGAGGCCATGGCGCCGGGAGCGCCACTGATCCACGATGACACCCCCGGTAATTTGCTGAAGCACATCAAGGTGCGCAAAGGCGACGTTGAGGATGGCTTCGCTCAGGCCGATGTGGTGGTTGAGCAGGAGTATCACACCCCATTTATCGAACACACTTTCCTGGAGCCGGAGGCGGGGGTGGCTATCCTCGCCCCCTCTTCCCTGCGTCCCCCTCCCCCTCTCCCAGGGTTGGGAGAGGAGAAGGTCACCATATACGTCGGCTCCCAGATCCCCTTCGAGGACCGTCGTCAGGTGGCCGAGGCGCTGGCCCTCCCCGAAGAGCAGGTGCGCATCGTGCAAACGGCGGTGGGCGGGGCATTCGGCGGCAAGGAGGATATCTCCATCCAGATCCACGTGGCCCTCCTGGCCCAGGCTACCGGCCGCCCAGTGAAGCTGGTCTTCAGCCGTGAGGAATCCATGCGCGTCCACCCCAAGCGGCACGCCACCACCATTCGCCTGAAGGTGGGGGCTAAGCAGGACGGGACGCTGACGGCCGTACAGGCCACCATCTGGGGCGATGCTGGGGCCTATGCCTCGCTGAGCGAGGCAGTGATGACCCGCACAGCTACCCACGTCGCTGGCCCCTACCAGGTGCCCAACGTGAAGGTTGATTGCTACGCCGCCTACACCAACAACCCCCCCGCTGGGGCGATGCGGGGCTTCGGTGTGACCCAGGCCACCTTCGCCATGGAAAGCACCATGGACATCCTGGCTGAGAAACTCGGCCTGCCCCCCCTGGAACTCCGGCGGCGCAACGCCCTGCGGGTCGGTTCGGTCACGGCCACCGGGCAACTGCTGCGGGAGAGTGTAGGGTTGCTGGAAACTATAAACCAGGTGGAGGTGGCTGTCCAGGAACTGGGCGATGGGGTCCTGGTTCCTTCAGGGCCAGACAAGCGTCGTGGCTGGGGTTTCGCCTGTTGTCTGAAGAACGTGGGGTTGGGCGGTGGCCTGCCAGATACGGCTGGGGCAGCGGTAGACCTGATCGAGGATGGAAGCGTTGTGGTGCGTATCGGGGCGGCCGAGGTGGGACAGGGGGTGGTGGGCATCGCCGCCCAGATCGCTGCTGAGGTGTTGGGAGTGCCCTACGAGCGGGTACAGGTGGTAGTGGGCGACACTGCCCGCACCCCCGATGGCGGCCCAACGACAGCCAGTCGCCAGACCTTCATCACCGGCAACGCTGTGCGCTACGCCGCGCTCAAGGTGCGGGAGCAACTGGCCGCCGCTGTGTCTGAGGCGTTGGATGTGTCTCCTGATGCCCTAGCCTTTTGCGAGGGGCGAGTGATGATCCCCGACGGGCGAGAGGTGTCGCTGGAGGAAGCCATCGCTCTGGCCCACCGGGAGGGGCGACCTCTCTCGGCGGAGCATGTCTACCAGCCGCCGCCCACCACCCCCTTGGGCGAGCCGGGGGACGATCACTTCGCCTACGGCTTCGCCACCCACGCCGCCCTGGTGGAGGTGGACACCCGCACGGGCCAGGTGGAGGTACTCAAAGTTATCGCTGCCCACGATGTGGGGAGGGCTATCAACCCTCAGGCCATCGCCGGGCAGTTGGAGGGCGGGGTGGCAATGGGTATGGGCTTTGCCCTCAGCGAGGAGCTGGTGGTGAAAGGGGGTGTGGTACAAAACGCCGACCTGGCCCGCTACCGCATCCCGCGCATCAAGCAGGTGCCGGAGGTGGTGCCCATTATCGTGGAGGCGGCCACGTCCGAGGGACCTTTCGGGGCCAAGGGGGTAGGGGAGATCACCTCCATTCCCACCGCGCCAGCCATCATCAATGCTATCCACGCTGCCACCGGCGCGCGCATCACAACCCTGCCGGCCGCGCCGGAAATGGTGCGGGCTGCGAGTGACAGACACGGTGCGGAATAGAGCCAGCTCGATCTCTGGACTCAGACGCCGCACCTCGCCTAGGACCAACACTTCCACAGTGATGCCTCGCTCCTGCTGCACCCTCGCCCCAGAGGGTTAGGAAATCTCTATGGCGGAGGAGCTCGATACCTGGTGTCGAGTTCCTTCTTTTTTGGGGGAGGAACAGAGCGATTTGCAAAATCTGGCGATTCGTATTATCCTTTAGAAGCCTCACAAGTGTTGTAGGCTACGATGACCGAAGGGCAACCTGTAGCGATGCCAGCAGTTCCAGCCATTGAGACCGAGAACCTGACCAAAACCTATGGCGACGTGATCGCTGTGAATGGCGTCAGCTTCCAGGTGCAGCCGGGCGAGGTGTTCGCCTTCCTGGGTCCCAACGGGGCGGGCAAGACGACCACCATCCGCATGTTAACCGGCCTGACCCGCCCCACGGCCGGCGGGGCTCGTATCCTGGGGTTAGACCTGCACCGGGACCTGCCACGCATCAAGAAGCAGGTGGGGCTGGTGCCGGAGCGCTCCAACCTCTATGATGAGCTCTCGGCGCGGGACAATCTGATCTTCATGGGCCAACTGTATGGCGTGCCCCGGCGCGAACGGGGGCCACGGGCCGACGAACTGCTGCGCCGCTTCCGACTGGAGGAAAAGCGCGATGTCCCCTTCGCCCGCCTCTCTCGCGGCATGAAGCGGGCCCTCACAGTGGCTGCGGCGCTGGTGCATCGTCCTCGGTTGCTCTTCTTGGACGAGCCGACGGTGGGATTGGATGTGGTCAGTGCCCACGCGCTGCGGGCCCTTATCGGGCGGCTGCGGGACGAAGGAGTGACCATTTTCCTGACCACCCACTATCTGGAGGAGGCGGAGCGGCTGGCCGACCGGGTGGCCCTTATCGTGCAGGGACGCATCGTGGTCACGGATATGGTGGAGGGGCTCAAAGTACGGGCCGGGCATGAGGTGAAGGTGGAGGTGCGGCTGGCCGATCCGACAGGTGAAGGCGAGGAGTGGTTGCGCTTCCCTGCCGGGGACGTGGAGGCGGCGGTGCGGGTCGCTCTGGCCCGCGCCGAGGCGGAGGGAAAGCGGGTGGTGAGCATCAACACCGTCCAGCCTACGCTGGAGGATGCCTTCATTGAGCTGACCGGCCTCAGCGCTGAGGTCATGCGGGCCGAGAAGGGGAATCGGTGATGTGGCGTGACGATTTGCGTGGCATCTTCTACATCGCCCTCAAGGACCTGCGGGCCTATTACCTGAAGCCGCCCAATATCAGTTGGGGCATGATCTTCCCCGGCGCTTTGATCCTGGCCTTCGCCATCCGCACTCCTGGCGACCTGCGGGCCCTGGCCCCGGGCTTGGTGGCCATGACCGCTCTGTTCAGCGCTACTTCGATGGAGGCCATCGTCATCACCTTCGAGCGGCGGGTCGGGGCGCTGGAGCGGCTGCTGCTGGCACCCATCACCCTGCAGGCAATGCTGGCTGGCAAGGTGTTGGGTGGCGTACTGTTCGGCTTGCTGGTCAGCGGAGTGGTGTTGGTGGGTGTGACAGCCGGCTTCGGGCTGACTGCCTGGCGGCTGGGGCCCGCACTGCTGGCGTTGCTGCTGACCAACGTCGCCTTCTCGACACTGGGAGCCTTCGTGTCGGTGGCCGTACATGAGGTGTTCGAGGCCCAGACCCTGGCCAATTTTATCCGTTTTCCCATGATCTTCCTGTGTGGGGTGTTTGTGCCACTGGCTGAACTGCCGCCGGCCTTGCAGGTCTTGGCCCGGTTCCTACCTCTGACCTACGCTGTCGAGGCGCTGCGAGAGGTGTTGCTGGGGGTGAGGGGCTGGCCGTCGGTGCTCGACTTGGGGGCGCTGGCCGGATTCACGGCAGCGCTGTTCACCCTGGCAACGGTGGTGCTGAAACGGCGGTTGGATTGAGTTCGGTTCTGTGCCCTGAAGGGCGCGGGACTAGGGTCCCGCGCGAGCGAGGAAAATACGGAACAGGTTTCCGCAACGTTGTACTTAGGGGTCTGTTGGCAAATGCTGAGGACGGCGATGGAGAGAGCCAGAGAGCTGGTAACGCATCTGTTCCAGTTTAGAGGAAGAGACGCTATCTTCATGGGCCTGCGCTGGCTGGCCTTGTTGTTGGTGCTGGTCCTCTCCTTTTTCAACCCCTTCACGGTGGGCGTGCTGCTCCCCATGTCCACGGTGTTCCCGGCCGTGGTGGTCTACAACCTCCTGATGCAGGCCCTGGGCCGCCTCTTTGTCTGGCCCCGCCGCCCCCTCAACCTCCTGGCCCTCGATACGCTGGTGGCCGCTGTGGCCATCTACCTGACAGGCGGGTTCCACTCCAGTTTTTTCATCATTTTCTACTTTGTCGTCGTTGGGGTTGCCTTCTATCTGAACCTGGTGCAGACCGTCGTCGTGGCCCTGCTACTCCACGTTCTGTACGTCATCATCTGCCTGCTCAACCCGGCCAGCCGCCAGTTCCCCTACATGATCTACAGTGTGTTGGTTAAGTCGGCGATGTTGCCCCTGGTCGGCATCCTCTGCGCGCTGTTCCTGGAACAACTCCGCCGGGAGCGCCAGGAGACAGAGCGGGAGAGAGCTTTGGCGTCCCGACTCACTGCCCTGAACGAACTCTTCCAGCAATTGAGCACTAGCCTGGACCTGCAGCACGTGCTACAGACAGTGGTCACGGCCTCTTGCCAGATTCTGGAGGCTGACATTGCCCTCGTTTCCCTGATCGAGGATGACGGGCGTCATCTGCGGCCGGCAGCGGTGCACGGAATGGACAGTGCGTTCCTGTCAGACCTGCGCTGGCCGATGGAAGACGAGTTGGTGGCCACGATGCTCGAAACCGGTCAGCCATATGTCTTTACGCAATCTTCCCCTGCCCCGGAGCAATACCATCCCCTCCTGACCACGTTACAGCGTGAGGGTCTCGTCTGCGGGGCTTCAGTGCCCTTGCTCCTGGACGGTCAGCCCATCGGCTTCTTGGACGTGGGCCACCGTGGTACTCGTCACTACAGCGCGGAAGACCGGACCTTCCTTAGCGCGCTGGGCCAAGAGGCGGCCATCGCCGTCCGTAACGCCCGCCTCTACCAGGCCGAGAAGCGACAGGTGGAGCAGTTGCAGGCCCTGGAGCGGTTACAAGCCAGTTTCGTCTCCTCCGTCTCCCACGAACTGCGCACTCCCCTGACCATTCTGATGACCTCGCTGGCGCTGTTGCGGGAACAGGGCGATGCTTGTCCTCCGGAAACCCGCCAGGAACTGCTGGAGACGATAGAGCACCACGCCGAGCGGCTGGAGGCGTTGGTCACCGATCTTCTGGAGGTCACCCGGCTGGAGGCAGGACAGGTAACCCTCAGCCGACAGCCCACCGATCTGCGAACCATCGTGAGGCGCACCGTGCAAGCCTTCGCTCCTCTGACGGAGGAGCGGCAGCAGGAGGTCGTCCTGGATCTGCCGCCGCACCTCAGCCTGGTGTCCGTAGACCGGCGGCGCATCGAACAGGTGCTCAACAACCTGCTTTCCAATGCCCACAAATTCACCCCTAAAGGCGGTCACATTCGGGTGAGCGTGCAGGAGCGGGAGGAGGCGGTGGAGGTGAGCGTGCAAGACGACGGCCCGGGCATTCCTTTATTGGAACAGGAGCGCATCTTTGAGAAGTTCTACACTGTGGGCACCAGCCGGGGCCTGGCTGGCATGGGCCTGGGGCTGTACATCGCCCGCCAGTTTGTGAGCCTGCACGGAGGGCGTATCTGGGTGGAGAGTCAACCTGGGGCAGGCAGTACATTCTACTTCACGATACCGAAAGAAGGAGAACCGTGAAAGTCCTGGTCGTGGACGACGAGCCTGATATGCTCAAGGTCATCACCTGGAGCCTGAACTTTCAGGAGCCGGACTGGGAAGTGTTGACCGCCTCCGATGGGGAGCAGGCCCTGGAGTTGGTGGCCCAGGAGAGTCCAGACATCGTCCTGCTGGATGTGGCCATGCCGGAGATAGATGGCTTAGAGGTGTTGCAGGAGATACGCCGTTTCTCCGACGTGCCGGTGATCATGGTCACCGTCAGGGAGGACGAGGTGGACAAGGTGCGGGGGCTGGAGCTCGGGGCCGACGACTATGTCACCAAACCCTTTGGGCATCTGGAACTCCTGGCCCGCATTCGAGCGGTGCTGCGCCGGGCGCAAAGCTGGCCGCTGGCCCACGAGAAGCCCTTCGTCTGCGGCGACCTGCGGGTGGATTTCGTCACGCGGGAAGTTACGGTGGCCGGAAGACCGGTGGCGCTGACCAACACCGAGTACCGGTTGCTCTACTACCTGGTGCGCAATGCTGGCCGCATCCTCACCCACGAGATGTTGCTGGCTCACGTGTGGGGGCGGGAGTACGTGGATGAGGTTGACTACCTGCGGGTCTACATCGGCCGGCTGCGCAGCAAGCTAGAACCAGACCCCACCCGGCCCCAGTATATCTTCACCGAGCGCGGGATAGGATACCGCTTCCGCAAACCTTGATTTTTATCCTTTTTTTATTCTTTTTCCCCTCTCTTTTAATCCCCTTTTGTTACAATACTATTGCTCGACATTACTGCATTCGCTGTCGTAGCCCAACAAAGGATGTCATTGCGAGCGCAGCGAAGCAATCTCCCCGCCTTCAAATGCAAGCGACGGAGGGGATTGCTTCGTCGCGGAGTTCATGCTGAGCCTAGCGAAGTGCTCCTCGCAATGACACTTGGCCTGGAATCTAGCAATGTCAAGATAGCGAGGAGGCCGCATGTCTTTCCGCAATCCCAGGGTCGTGCTGGGCGTGATAGTATTCATACTTCTGGTCATCACTGCCCTGTGGGGACTGTCTACCTACGGGCTGGGGTATTTTATCCCCCTATCCGTACGGGGTGCCCCGCAACCGGCAGGGACCTGGAGTGCGCTGCTTGTAGTGGTCATTGGCCTCATAGCGGGCTGGGTCAGTGTTAAGTATACGATGAAGAAGCGTGAACTGCCGGGTGGTGTGTGGACGGCCCTGGCCTCTGGGGTTGGCGGAGCCTGGTTGGGAGGGATTCTGCCCTGTCCCGAATACTTCAGATGGCTGGATATCAACGTTCTTGGTTCACTTGTTCTGGCCTTTGCCCTGGCTGTGGGGGTAGGACGAATTGTCATCCGCTGGCGTAGCAAGAGGAGGTGAGCGATGGGGCGGATTGCGGTGGTGACTGACTCTGCTGCTGCCCTTCCGGTGGAGTTAGTGAGGAGGCATAATATTCACATAATACCTATTCTGCTTTGCTGGGACAACCGGACTTATCGGGATGGAGTGGATATCACGCCTGGCGAAGTGTATCGTCGCCTGAGGAAGGCCAAGAGCTTGCCAACCACCTCAGCCCCCTCGGTGGGGGATTTCGTGCGGACCTACACCAGATTGGGGCAGGAGGTGGATGGTATTGTCTCCATCCACGTTTCCTCCGACCTTAGCGCGACCTTTCAGGCAGCGCGGGTGGCGGGTGAGGCGGTGCAGGATGTGGTGCCTGTGCGGCTGGTGGACAGCGGTACGGCAGCTATGGGCCAGGGGTTCGCCGCTCTGGCAGCGGCCCGGGTCGCACTTCGCGGAGCTGATCTGGAGGAGGTTGCTCGAGAGGCAGAGCGAGTAAGCCGGCGCACTTTCGTTGTCGCCATGCTGGACACACTGGAATACTTGCGGCGCTGCGGGCGTGCTGGACGGGCTGTGAGCCTGGCCACCTCGGCGCTGAAAATCAAGCCCATTCTGTACCTTGACGGGAGAGGTGTGAACCTGCTGGCCAGACC
>CAZRSI010000067.1:0-12025 GCA_964602575.1 uncultured Anaerolineae bacterium | reverse complement strand
GGGCTGAATCAGGCCCGCTCTAGCCCGTAGGGCTTTGTCCTTTCAGCCCGGAGCTTCAGCTCCGGGCGGCGTGGCGAACGCGGGAAACTCGGAACGAATCTATGCATCAGTGTACTAAGATCCGCCGCGAGCCAAAACCAGGAACGAACTTACGCCACGCTGTACTCAGGTAATCAATTCCCTACGCGCAGCGGCCACAATCCCGTCTATCTCGCCAGCCAGGTCAGGGTCTATGGGCTCAGGCGAGTGTTCGGAGAGGATGCGATGTTTCTTTTCGCGCGCCCTCTGTACCATCGTCTCGGCCCCGCCATCCCACCAACTTTGCCAATCGCAGCGATCGAAGAGCTCGGGAGACCACAGTTCGTCGCGGAAGTGGGCCACGGTGTGCTTGTCGGCCAGGAAATTGCCACCGATCCCCACCCTCTTGACCACCTCCAGGGCTATGGTCTCCTCGTTGACGGCGAAGCCGCGCAGGATACGCTTCACGTAGGCCGCCATCGCGTTGTCCACAATGAGTTGCTCCAGGCTGGCTGCCTGATCCGCCCCGGCAATGCCCATGTGGCCGAAGGTGTCGGCGCCAGTCAGGGCCCCCATCAGGAGGGTCATACCCCGCTCCAGGCCCGACTGAGCATCCACCCGCTTGCTGTCGCTCAGGCCCACATTGATGTAACATGGCAGGCCGTAGTGCTGGGCCACCTGGGCCATGGCCACCGCCATCAAGCCCTGCTCAGGCGAACCGAAGCTGATCTGCATGGTTCGCATGTCCATGATATGGGGGATGCCTCCGTAGCACACCCCGCAGCCGGGGCCGAAGAGTTGGGCGATGACAATGCCCGCCAGAATCTCGGCGTTCTCCAGGGCCAGGGTGCCAGCCAGGGTAGCCGGGCCGGTGGCCGCCGCCTGGACCATAGGAGCAAAGAAGAGGGGCAGACCTTCGCGGGCACAGGTCACCAGGATCTCCAGGCCTGTCTCCGCGAAACGCAGGGGGCTGATAGGCTCCACGAAGCCGGCAATCATGGGGTGTTGGCGATGGGCCTCGGCGCCGCCCATCACCGCCTCATAAATCTCCAGGATGTAGCGGAGAGTAGTGCCATTGGCCACCCAGACGTGGGTCGGCTTGCTCGTCCCCTTGACCAGCTCCGCCGCCATCCACACATCGCGGATGGGGGTCGGGATGTCGAGCGCCATGCCCAGAGCGCCGACGATGTTGATGTGCTCCAAAGCATCGCCCACCAGGATGCCTCGCCTGGCATCCTCGCTGGTGGGATCGCGCCGTGGGCCGCCGTCCTCTTCTACCCACGAGAACTGGCCTGGGCTGGAGACAAGGACGAAATCGCCGTAGCCGAAGCGCGCCACCTTCGTCCTGTCCCGACCGTAGAGGATGAACCGCTTGCCAGCCTTTTCCAGAGACTCAACCACCAGGCTCTCTGGAATCCTGGCCACCTCCCGCGAGAAGTCAACCTCAGCACCAGCCTCAGCCAATACCTCTAGCACTTCCGAACCGGGTAGCTGGACTCCCACGTCGCGAAGGATGGACAGAGAGGCGTCGTGAATGGCTGAAATCTCTGCCTTGCTCAACACTGATAGTCTGCTTGTCATCTGGCTCCTTTATCAGACTTTATCGAGTGGCCGCACAGGCATGAAATGCTACCCAGCAGCGCCCGATGAAATCAGGCCTTCAGCGCTTTCTCAGCAGCGGACGCAAAGCGGGCTCGGTCAGGAAGCCTCCGCCTACCCAGGACCTGCAGCTATCTATGAGCCTCAATTTCGCGCTGCTCAAAATTCAACAGCCCTTCGGCGAGATGCTCAAAGGGCTGTTTCCTGCAGACAATGAACGAACTCCTTCCCCAAGACAGCGCTTCAACGCCATCTCCCCGAGTTCCTCTGGGTTCCCTTAAGTTCCCCTGAATTCCCTCGAGTTCCCCAAGCGCATCTTTTTAGCTCTCTGTATGCTCCCCAAACCACAGATCAATAGGTTTCTTCACACCCTTGGGGCGGAAGGGGAGTTCCACCTTGCGACCGGTGCGTGCTGATTCGTAGCCAGCGTAGAGTACCTCCTGTACCACTCGGCCATCCTCGCCAGTGGCTATGGGCTCCTCCTTGCCCCGCACGCAGCGGGCGAAGTGGCGCATTTCCTGCGGGAAGCCGTAGTTCCACAGTTCCTCGAAGACCGGGTAAGTCCAGCCCTTTGTGCTGGGCGCTTTCTCCACGGCATAGCCGTAGCCGTATTCGCTGTAGGTGGGCAAGGCGTTGCCCATGTGCAGGTTGGCGTACGTCACACCGCCCTCGCCGTAGACCTCGATGCGGTCGTCCATGCCGCCGCGTCGGGCCCAGCTATCCTCCACCAAGCCAACGGCGCCGTTTTCGAACTCAATGATGCAAATGCTGTTGTCCTCGCCCTTGGTTTTATCGCCGTGCACGTAGGTGCCCATTTGGCAGTAGACACTCTTGATAGCCGGCCGGTCCAGGAACCAGTAGCAGAAAGCGATACCATGGCAGCCCATATCCATAAACACTCCACCGCCGGACTTTTCCACGTCCCAGAACCAGGGAGCGTGGGGACCAAAGTGTTTCTCGCCCTGCTTCACCAGATATATCTTGCCAAAGGCTCCCTGATCAGCCATCTCTTTGGCCTTAACGTACTTGGGAGTGAAAAACAACTCCTCGGCGTACATAAGCAGCACGCCCTGCTTCTTGCAGGTCTCGATCATCTCGTCGGCCTCTTCCAGAGTCATGCACAGCGGCTTCTCGCAGACCACGTGCTTGCCGGCGTTGGCGATGTCAATGGTCATCTGGGCGTGCAGATAGTTGGGGGCAGCGATGGTGACCATCTCGATGTCTTTTTCCTTGAGCATTTCCCTGTAGTCATGGAAGACGCGAGGGATGCCGTATTTCTTGGCCAGCGCCTCCGGATGTCCTGGGGTCGGAGAAGCCACAGCGACAACCTCGGCCTCCTCCGGCATGATCTGGAACGAGGCAGCATGGATGTCGGCCTCGAATTGCGAGCCGATGATGCCCACCTTAACCTTGCCCTTGTTGGCCATTCTAAGCCTCCTTTCCCAAATGGGAGATCGGAAAGAGTGTTTTATTGGGCGGCGGCTTCGCCGCCCAATAAAACATCATTTTTCTCCCACTGTGGAGCGAATCTCAGTAGATCACAATCGCTCGCAGCGGATTGCTAAATCCGCCGCTAACCCACTGGATCTGGCGATCCAGCGGGAGCAAATTGTGATGTACTGAACCTTGCTGAGTCTGCAATTGCCTTAGGGCCCGGGTAGACAGGTTTCCCCCTGTCTACCCGGCTTGGAGAATTTCTGAACTCATCTTACTTATTCTTGGGATTGTTGGGACTGGTGTCCAGGATGCGCTGGTGCAGCTTGGCGATTTGGTCCAGAGCTTCCTTGCAACTGATCTCCCCGATGTAGGCCAGGTTCATGTAGTTCTGCTGGATGTCAAGGAGCTGAGCGTACTCAGGATAGGTCCACACGTCGAAGCCCCAACCCTCGGTGATGCTCTTCAGGGAGGCCCACTTGGCCGTGCGAGGGATCATCTGGTAGTCGAGCAGATCCACACGAGCGGAGGCGAAGCCAGCCCGCGGATCATCCACCAGCATCTTCTGCACGTCGTACGACATGTACCACTTCATGTACTCCCAGGCAGCGTCCTTCTGCTTGGAGAAGGCGTTGATGCCCATGCCCTGCGAACCGTAGGTAGCAGCGCAGCGCTTAGGCCCGCATGGGAAGGGAGCATAGGACCATTTGCCAGCCGTCTGAGAAACCGAGGGGTCATCGTAAGCCCCAGCAAAGCTGACCCAGGTGAAGGACATGGCGAACTTATCGGTTTGAGCAGCGCCCAGGATTTCGCTCACGAACCAGGTGGCCGTGGCTGGATCCACTACCCCCTCTTTGTAGAAGCGGGTGAACATCTCACAGCCCTCGACGGCCTCAGGTGAGTTGATGATACCCTCAGCCTGCCAAGTCTTCTCGTCCCAGAACCGGGCCCCATAGGAGACATGGAAAGGCAGCCACTGCTGGGTGATCCCGTCGCTGATGCGGGTGGCGTACCAGCCCATGCCGTAGCGCTTCACGTTATTGTGATCGAACTCGTCGGGATTGTCCCGCAGATTGTTGCCATTCACATCAACGGTCAGCGCCTTGGCATACTCGAGAAGCTCCTCCCAGGTCTCGGGCGGCTTGGCGTAGCCTTCCTCGTCCACGTAGCCGGCCTCCTTGACCAATTCCTCCTGATAGCTGAGGATCATGGTGCCAATGGTCCAGGGGATAAAGTACAGCGGCACGTCGGTGTAGTCCTGCCAGTCCTCCTCGCCGGTCAACACAGTAACAGGAATTGGCCAGCGACCATTGTAGGTAGCATAGGGCTGGACGAACATGGAGTTGTAATCGAGCCCCTCTTTCTCGAAGTAGGAATCCAAAGGCTCGAAGCAGCCATTCATGACCGCGCCACCGTACCACTGGCTATCGTACTCAAAGAGGTCGTACTCGGAGCTCTGCGAGGCGCAGATCTCGCGAACCTTGGACTCTACAAACTCGTAGGGAGGGCCGGTGATCTCCACCTTGATGCCCGTCTTGGGAGTGAAGTACTTGTCGGCAAGCTCCTGCTCCACCGGTGTCTGCGGCCAAGCCAGGCTCAGGATGCGCAACACCTTTTCCTCCTTGGCAGGAGTGGGAGTAACCACCACCTCCTTTTCCACCTCAACGGTGACTGGAACTTCTTTCTCCACCACCACCTCTTTCTCGACTATCTGTGGTGTGGGGGCAGCGCAGCCTACTATACCCAATAATAAAGCTGCCACAGCACCTAGAGCGAACAGTTTGGTTTTCATCGTCTTAGACCTCCTCCTTATTTTGATGCTAGATAGTTAGGGTATTAGATATCGGCTAATCAAGCATTCTTCATAGGCACCTCCTTTCAACTGATGCGCTGGCCTGTCTGCTTATCGAATACGTGGGCGAACTCCTGCTCGAAGGTCAAGAACACTTTCTGGCCCACCTGGGGTTCGAATCCTAAGCGGTCCCGGTCCGCCTGCATCTTCAAAATGTCCTCACCAAACTTCAAACTAACGATCAACTTATTGCTCTGTGACTCCAAAACATACACCTCGGTGGGTATAGAGCCAGTGTCCTCGATCAGGCTCAACCTGATGTTCTCAGGCCGAAAGCCCACAATCACCTCTGGGCTGCTGGCAGCAGTCTCTATGCTAGCCGCTTTGTCAGGAGGCACAGCCATCTCAAAAAGAGGATGGCAAACATACAGCCCATCGCTTTCTCGGCGCAGGGTGCAGTCCAAGAAGTTCATACGGGGGGTGCCAACGAAGCCAGCCACGAAGAGAGTTGCTGGTTTATCGTATATTTCCTCAGGCGATCCCACCTGGTGAATGATGCCCTCTTCCATGATGGCCACTTTGTCACCGATGGCCTGGGCCTCCACCTGGTCGTGGGTGACGTAAACGGTGGTGATTCCCAGGTCCATCTGGAGCTTCTTCAGCTTAGCCCTCATCTCTACCCGCATCTTGGCATCCTGGCTGCCCAATGGCTCGTCCATCAGAAACACCTTAGGGCGGCGCACCAGAGCCCGGCCCAGGGCTACACGCTGCTGCTGGCCACCGGAAAGCTGCCTGGGATATCTATCCATGAGCGGCCCCATGTGCAAGAACTCGGCCATGGCCTTGATGCGGGCTTCAATTTCTTCTTGAGGAAGTCCGGCTGCTATCAACGGGAAAGCCCAGTTCTCCCTGGTAGTCATGTAAGGGTATAGGGCAAAGCGCTGGAAGACCATAGCGATATCCCGATCCCCAGGTGGCACATCATTAACCAACTGGCCATCCATGTAGACATTGCCGCTTACAGGTTGGGTCAAGCCAGCAATTACGCGCAGGACCAAAGTCTTTCCACACCCCGAAGGCCCCACAAGTACACAAAGCTCACCATCATCTACCGCCAGGTTAACTCCCTTCAGCACATCCTGGTGATCAAATCTAACTGTGATATTCTCCAATGCGATGCTGGCCATATCTTCTCCGCCTCTCCTGTGATCAGATTTGACAGGCACTTAGATGATGCAAATCTCTGAATCTTTATCGAAAAGGTGCAAGTGTTCTTGCTGAAACTCCATCCAAACCGTCTGGCCCAATTGAGGCCTGAAGCCCATTTCGCGCTTGTCGCCCTGCACCTTCAGGGCCAAATCGCCAAGTTTGAGGTCAACAACCAACTCGTTGCCCTGAGGCTCCAGCACGTAGACCTCAGCGGGGATAGCGTTGGCCTTGGCTTCGGGGCTAAGCTGGATGTGTTCGGGCCGGATACCCAGCACCAACCGCTTCTCAGGAGGGATATTCTCCACTTTCTGGGCCAGCGCTGGCTCCAGCGCGAAGACGAAGTGATCGTTTCGCACGAAGATTTGGCCCCCGCGCTGCTCCAAACGACAATCGAGGAAGTTCATGGGAGGTGACCCGATGAAGCCAGCCACAAAGATATTGGCCGGGTGACGATAAACCTCCAGGGGAGAGCCTACCTGCTGTATTCGCCCCAGCCTCATAACTACGATCTTGTCCGCCACGCTTTGGGCCTCCAGTTGGTCGTGGGTGACGTAGACAGTGGTTATCCCCAGGTCTTGCTGCAAGCGTCTCAAAGTAGCCCGCATCTCCACACGCAGCCGGGCATCCAACTGGCTTAAGGGCTCATCCATCAGGAACAACCTGGGACGCCGTATAATGGCCCGCCCCACAGCCACTCGCTGCTGCTGCCCGGCGCTTAGCTCGGCGGGATAGCGATCCAAGAATTCGTGCATGTGAAGAAAGTCAGCCGCCTCTTTAATCCGCTTCTCAATCTCCTGGGCAGACATCTTGGAAGCTTTGAGGGGAAAAGCGAACTGCTCTCGCACCGTCATGTGGGGATAGAGAGCATAACTCTGAAAGATCATGGCAATGTTACGATCACCCGGATAGAGATCGTTAATGCGCTGACCATCCAAATAGATATCACCCGATGCAGGTCGTACGAAGCCCGCGATCATCCGCAAAGTAGAGGTCTTGCCACAACCTGTAGGGCCCAGCAAAACGCACAATTCGCCATCTTCGACGACCAAGCTCAGGTCATCCACCGCATGGGTCTGTCCATACCAACAATGCAAGTGCTCTAGAACAAGTCTGGACACGGCATTACCTCCGACAAAACTCTACGCAATACGAAATTCATCTCATCCTTCCGAAGCTCATGCCCCGGACGAGCTCGTTGCGCACGACGATCGTGAAGATGACCACCGGCAACATAAAGATGATGGACCCGGCCGACAGCAACCCCCAGTCAACGCCCATCAAGGTTTGCACCTTTGATAATCCCACGGGAGCGGTCTCGGCCACCCGTGTGGTCAAAGACACAGCCAACAGGAACTCGTTCAGGGACTGGATGAGGCAAAAAATGGCGGTCGTGGCCAAGCCGGATCGGGCCAGCGGCAGACTGACCTTGAAGAAGACTTGAGGGGGCGAGTAGCCATCGAGCATGGCCGCTTCTTCCAGCTCGAGGGGAATCTCGTCGAAGAAGCCCTTCAACACCCATACCGAAAACGAAATGTTGAACAGACAATAGACCAGGATCAGCGCGATATGCGTATCGAGCAGCTTCAGGGAGCGGAAAACCAGATAAAACGGCACCACCACCGCGATGGCCGGCAGCATCCGCAGGCTAAGGATCCAGAACTGCAGGAAATCGCTGCCTTTGATGGAGTAGCGCGAGAACCCGTAGGCGGTTAAGCTCCCCAGGACGATGGAAATCACCGTGGAGCTGATAGCGATGATGAGGCTGTTGCGCACTTGCAAGGGGAAGTCCGAATTGAAGGCGTTGATGTAATTTTGCAGGGTGGGTTTGAATATGAACACCGGCGGGACGGCCAGCAGTTCGAGCTTGGTCTTGAAGGAGGAAAGGAAAACCCAGAGCAGCGGGAAGAGGAAGACCGCCGCTACAAACAAAGCAAGAACAATTCCCAGCACACGTTTGAGTATCTTCATTGTTTCACCTCGCGAGGCAAGTTACCAACTTGCTCTACGTAGGACAAGCTGCCAACTTGTCCTACTATAGGCCGGTAGAGACCTGCTCAGCCTTGGCAGGGGTGATCAATCTGAGCAGAACGTTGGTCACGATGTTGATGATGATCACCACCACCCACGAAATGGCTGCCGCCATACCCACATTGAAGAACATGATCTGGTGGCGATAGCCCAAGATAGAAAGCGTGGATGTGAAGTTGCCAGGGCCGCCTCCCGTCAGGATAAAGGGCGTGTCGAACAGCTTCAGTGTGTCAATGGAGCGGAAGAGCAGGGCCAGCAGCAATGGAAAACGCAGATAGGGCCAGTATATCTGGCGGAACTTCAGCCAGGTCGAGGCCCGATCGAGAGTGGCAGCCTCCAGTAGCTCCGTCGGTATCGTCCCCAGACCAGCCAGGACCAGCAAAGCCACAAAAGGTGTCCACTGCCACACATCCACTATCACTACCGCTACCTGTGCCCAGCGTGGGTGAGTCAGCCAGGGAATAGCCGGCAGGCCGATCTGGGTCAACACGTAGTCTACGATTCCAAAGGTCTGATCGAACATGAATCGCCAAAACAACCCGACGCAGAAAGGGGCCAGCATCATGGGCAAGAAGACAATCAACCTGATGAGCCCCATGCCCATGAAACGCTGGTTCAATATAAATGCCAACAGAATCCCCAGCACCACTTCGATGGAAACAGCCGCTATGGTAAACTGCACTGTGACACGGGTGACCAGCCAGAACTGGGGATCAGTAAACATACGAATATAGTTGCCCAAGCCTACCCAGATGGGCCTACTGCCAAGCGAATAATTGAACAAGCTCACCCCAAGGGAGAAGATGAGGGGAACAATGGCTAGTAGCAACAGCAAGCCAATAGTGGGGGCGAACAGCAATCGCCGCCACCATAAATATCTAGCACCAGCCGCTGCTTCCACCGCCGTGGCCGGCCCTTCCCTCTCCGCAACCATCGTCTCTTGTGCCATTACGCCTCCTAACCGCCATCTCACGTTTTACGTTTGACGTTTTACACTACGTACAGCTCCAACGTCTTCTTCGCCAACAAGAACCCGCGCTTAACCAACTCCTCATTGCCCTCCCAGTTCGCATCCTCATGCTCGATGCTGAGCACAAAGTCGTACCCCACGTCGTAGAGGGCCGCCACGAGCTGTTGCCAGTCTATCAGGCCCTGACCCGGCAGGCGCGGTATCTGCCAGCGGAAGCCGCAGCCCAGGATGCCGTCCTGATAGAACATCTCCTCGTCAATGTCCATGTCCTTGGCGTGCACATGGAAGATGCGATCCCCGAAATCGTAAATGAAGCGGATGTAGTCAATCTGCTGCCAGACAAGGTGCGAGGGATCGAAGTTGAGGCCGAAGTTCTCATCGGGCACAGCCTCGAACATGCGGCGGATGAGGGCCGGCGAGTGAGGCAGGTTGGACCCGCCCGGCCACGTGTCAGCCCAGAGCATGGGGCAGTGCTCAATGGCTATCTTCACGTTGTGATCGGCTGCGAACTTAACCAAGTCGGGCCAGACTTTCATGAACTCCTCGAAGTTGTAATCCAGGTCCTTGTTCCAGTCGCGCCCGGTGAGCTCCGGATTCCAGGCTCGCCCCACAAAAGTGCCCACGATGTCCACACCAAGCACCTCGGCGCCGACAATGACCTTTTTCAGGTGGGCGATGACGTGTTCGCGATGGGCAAGGTCGGGATGGAGGGGGTTGGGATAGTAACCGAGGGCGGATATCTCCAGCCCCTTCTCGGCCAACATGCCATTGATTTCCGAGGCCCTGGTGGGCGTCAACGAATCCACATCAATGTGAACGACGCCGCCGTACTTGCGGTCTTTCTCCTCGCCAGCCGGCCAACAACATACCTCTAACATCTGGAAGCCGCTGTCCGAAGCCCAGGTAGCCACTTCCTCCAGAGAGAGGTTGGGAAAGGCTGCAGTCATTACGCCGATTTTCATAGTCATAACCTCCTTGAATTATTCGCTCGGCCACTTGTTCGCCGAAGGTCGAGACAGGGCTCGGTCAGGAAACCTTCGCCCAACAGCCAATGCCTGCCGAATTTGGCAATCCGGCAGTAACAATAATTAGCGTTCAACTTCCACCCACCGCTGTTCCTTGGCGCTGCGCTCAATGGCCTCGCAGAGCAGAATCTCCTCATGGCCATCGGCGAAGGTCGGGAAGTCCGGCGGGGCGGTAAAATCGCCAGCCTGGATGTAACGATACACAGCATGGTAGAGCTGCTTGAAAGTGTCGGGGAAACCCTCGTTATGTCCACCTGGATAGCTGGTGAACTGATGCGCCTGGGAGGTAAGCAGCGAGGGATCTTTCAACAGCAGCTCGTTCGGCCCGTCACGATGCCCGATCCACAATTCGTTGGGCCGCTCGGAATCCCAGGCCAGCGACGATTTCGACCCGTTGATCTCGAAGGCCAGGCGGTTCTTACGCCCAGCGGACACCTGTGACACAGTCATCACGCCCCTGGCGCCATTCTCATAGGCCAGAAGCACCGTGGCGTAGTCCTCGGTGTGGATGGGATGCTCGATGTAATCCTCCGGGCGCATCTCCTTGCCAGCGAAAGTATCAATGGGCTTGGCCGGTTTCTTGCGGACAGGGATGAAAGTGCGAAAATCGGCCAGGACGGCCTGGACGCGCAAGCCGGTGATGAAACTGGTCAGGTCCAGCCAGTGGGTGCCGATGTCGGCCACAGCCCGCAGGCTGCCGCCCAGTTCGGGCTCCAGCCGCCAGTTCCAATCGGTGTCGTAGAAGAGCCAGTCCTGCAGGTAGGAGCCACGAATAATGTACACATAGCCCAGATCGCCCCGGGCCGCTCGTGCCCGGGCTTCCTGGCACAGGGGATAGAAGCGGATGTTGTAGTTTACAGCGTGGACAATGCCCGCTTCCTCCGCCAACTCCAGAAGCTCGGCCGACTCCTGGGAATTCATGGCCAGGGGCTTCTCGCACACCACGTGCTTGCCAGCCTCGATAGCAGCCTTGGCCATGGAGTAGTGCAGATAGTTGGGCGTCGCGATGTGAACCACATTGACCGCAGGATCGCCCACCAGCTCACGCCAGTCCGCGTAGACCTTGGGTATGCGGAGCGCTTCGGCCTTGGGACGAGCTCGCTCCGGACTGGACCCTGCCACGCCCACCACCTCAATGCCCAGGCGGCGCAGCGCCTCCACGTGGGCGGGACCAATGAACCCCGTTCCAATGACGGCGGCTTTGAGATCGCTCATCGTTCCTTCCCCCCCTCCCTATGCAACTTCTTGAAATCGTCCAGGATCTTTTTCGTCCGAGTGGCGCCGATGCGGGTAGCACCTGCTTCAATGACCTGCAGAGCTGCCTCCAGCGTTCGCACCCCGTGAGCGGCCTTCACCTGCACTTGAGGCCCCACTGAGGCACGCATCAGCTTTATGTCTTCTACTGTGGCCCCGCTGGCAGCAAAGCCCGTGGAGGTCTTGACGAAGTGAGCCCCAGCGGCCTCGGCTAACTGGCAAGCCTTGACTTTCTCCTCGTCGGTCAGATAGCAATTTTCCAGGATCACCTTGACGATGACCCCCTCGCCCGCCGCCTCCACCACGGCGCGGATGTCGTTTTCCACGTAGTCATAGCGCCCAGAGCGGAGGGCACCGATATTGATAACCATGTCGAGTTCCTGAGCCCCATTGGCTACCGCCTGGCGGGCCTCGAAGGCTTTGGTGGCGGTGGTGGTGTTGCCATGAGGGAAACCCACCACCGTGCCCACCTTGACATCAGAGCCTTGCAATTCCCTTACAGCCAAGGGAACATCGCAGGGACGCACACAGACAGAAGCCACGTGGTATTCCCTGGCCAATTTACATCCCTCTATCACATCCTGCTCTGTTAGCTCTGGCTTGAGCAGGGAGTGATCAATAGTCTTGGCCAATTGCTCAAGGGTCAGTGTCTCGACATTCAGGCCTGGGCTCATGATCTTCATCTCACCTCCTTAG